>JAGLYY010000001.1 GCA_023131935.1 Spirochaetales bacterium
AAAGCCGATTGAGAAGACGGTCCCTGTCAGACATCATTTGTCCAGAAAGAAAGAAAATTTCTAACTGTGCTCTTTAAATTCCCTGTGCGCCGGTCCCGATCGTCGGGTCCGATACATGAGGGGCACCCGGATTCACAGGAGCACTGTTCCACAAGATCAAAGGCACCCTTTAGAACCTCACCCATCTTTGAAAGGAGCCCTTCCGAGAGGCCCGTACCTCCGGGATACCGGTCATAAATATAAATACCCGGCATTTCGATGTACTGATCTTTCAGCCGCTCAGAAACACCCAGGTCCCTTCGATCGCAGAGGAGGAAAAAGGGGGCTACATTGGTAAGCAGGGTCCCTACCCTGCCAAGAACCTCCTCCCTGATGTCCCGGGGAATTTTGCTGAAAGCCTTACCAGCGGGGGTGTCCTCCCCGAATCCAATGAAAACACTCCTTGTGTGCATCTCCTCTTCGGGAAGAGAAATATCGCCATAGCCTACGTTTTCGTGGGTCTGGTATTTTATTTTTTTGAATTTTGCAGCCTGGGTCCTCACGAGGACATCCCCAAGAAACAGCTCAGCTCCATGATTTTCTGAATGATCATCCTGATAAAGGACCTTGATATCGGTTTTAGTAATAGCATCGGTATAATAATTAACTTCGGAGGTTTCTACATAACACTTTCTGTTTTCCAGGTCGAGATTGGTCACTACATACTGATTTCCCCGGTGGATGTAGATAGCGTTGGGGAAAAGCATTTCCTTGGCCGATGGCCGATCCATTTCACCGATAACGGTATATGCCCCACCGGTCGTATCTACGATGACTACGTTCTCGCTCGTCGCGCTTCGCAGAGATACCCCCTCGGCAGGGTATCCCCTGTCAGACCAGTACCAAGTTCCCGAGGAGTACCTTACAATGCCCTCCTCTTCAAGGGAAGCGAGGAGTTCACCGGCGGGACCGCCGAACTCTTCCCCGTCGGGAAAAGGGAGCTCGAATACAGCGCATTTCAAGTGATCCATGAGGATGTAAAGATTATCGGGATCGACCCACCCCGATTCGGGAGATTTTCCGAGAAAGTATTCCGGGTGCCGGATCATGTACTGGTCTGTTGGGGCGGCGGAGGAGATCATCACCGCGATCGAGAGGGTGTTGCGCCTGCCGGCCCTGCCCGCCTGCTGCCAGGAGGAAGCAATTGAACCGGGCAATCCGGCAAGGATTGCTACATCCAGCCCCCCAATATCAATCCCGAGCTCTAAGGCATTTGTAGAAACAACCCCCTGAATGGTACCTTCACGTAACCCCTTTTCTATCTCCCGCCGTTCATTGGGCAGATATCCGCCCCGGTAGGATTCGATCCTGATACGGTTGTTATCGGTAAAAAAACTGGAGAGGGACCTCTTCAGGTAAGCGGCAATAAGTTCCGTCCGGACCCTGCTGCGGGCGAAAATTATGGTTTTTATCCCCTTCTTGAGAAACCTGGTCCCAATTCTCGCTGATTCGAGGACAACCCCGCGGCGGATCCCCTGGACCCTGTCAACAAGAGGCGGATTATATAAAATTACATACTTCTCTCCCGAAGGTGCGCCATTGTTGTCTACCAGGTTCGCTTTCTCCTCAATGATCCGCTCTGAAAGTTCCAGGGGATTCCCGATAGTAGCGGAACAACAGATAAACTGAGGCTCTGAACCATAAAACTTCGCGATTCTTTTCAGGCGCCGAATAAGATTGGTCATATGGGAGCCGAAAACTCCCCGGTATGTGTGGATTTCATCAATAACAACAAATTGCAGATTGCTCAGGAAGGAGATCCACTTTGGATGATTCGGCAGGATCCCCGCGTGGAGCATATCAGGATTTGTAATAACAATGCGCCCGTTATTTCTGGCGGCCACCCGGACTGATGAAGGGGTGTCACCATCATAGGTGAATACCTTAACCGGGATCTCTCCACCGAGGACAATTTCATTAAGTTCTGACTGTTGATCCTGGGAAAGCGCCTTTGTAGGAAAAAGGTACAGGGCCCGGGCTTCAGGACGCTCAAGAAGGGTCTGCATCACAGGGAGGTTGTAGCAAAGGGTTTTACCCGATGCCGTCGGGGTAACAACTACCGTGTGTTTTCCCTCACGGGAAAGCCTGTAGGTATCCTCCTGGTGGGTATACAGTTTCCCGATCCCCCTGCTTCGCAGGATATCAGCAATCCCATTATCCAAATCCTGTGGAAAGGGGCGAAAGGATCCTTCCCGTGGAGCGAGTTTCTCCCAGCGGGTAACGTTGGAACGAAAATCCTCGTCCTTCGACAGTATTCCAATAAGTTCATCCAGTGCGCTCATAAAATGAATCATACCACGCATCCCGGTGGTGTGACATCTTCTCAAGAAAAAGGAAATGATTTTCCTTGACCTGAAGGGAAAAGCTCTCTTAGTATAAGGGTTTAAGGAGTCGGTATGAATAATGTACTTGCGATTGTGCTAGGCGGAGGAAAAGGTACCCGGTTGTATCCCCTGACAAAGATGAGGGCAAAGCCGGCGGTCCCCTTTGGGGGGAAATACCGTCTTGTGGATATCCCCATTTCCAATTGTATCAATTCAGGATTTAAGAAGATTTATATCCTGACCCAGTTCAATTCCGCCTCCCTTCATAACCATATCGCGCATACCTACATCTTTGATGTATTCTCCCGGGGATTTGTAGCGATCCTCGCCGCTGAACAGACCTTCGAGAGCGCCAGCTGGTACGAAGGGACCGCCGACGCCGTAAGAAAGAATTTTACCCACTTCACCGACCAGGAAGCGTCCCACTACATCATCCTCTCGGGGGACCAGTTGTACCGGATGGACCTCAACGAAATGTTTAACCGCCATCTTGACAGCGGGGCCGACATTACTATCGCCGCGACCCCTGTTTCCAGAGAAAACGCTACCGGTTTGGGTATTCTTAGAGCAGACAGCAAAGGAAGAATCACCTCCTTTGTCGAGAAGCCGGCTCCGGACCTGGATATCACGGATTTAAGAATGCCTCCATCCCTCCATCCTGATAAAGAGATGCTCAATCAGGGAAGAGAATATCTCGCCTCGATGGGTATGTATGTATTTAACGCCGAAGCCCTCGAGAGGGCCCTTGACAACGATCATACCGATTTCGGTAAGGAGATTATCCCGGACTCAATCGGGACTATGCATGTTAACTCCTATGTCTTTACCGGTTTCTGGGAGGATATCGGCACTATCCGGAATTTTTACGAGACGAATATGGACCTCGCGAATCTAAACCCCAACTTTAATTTTTACGACGCGAAGATGCCTATTTACACTCACCGCAGGCATCTTCCCGCTACAAAAATGAACTTTTGTACCATAAGCCAATCCCTCGCGGCTGAGGGAAGCATCATCACCAATGCTTCAATTGTAAACTCCATTATCGGTGTCCGTTCGCTCATTGAATCGGGGGCATCCCTCGATGGAGTTATCTGCATGGGAGCAAATTATTATGAAACCGAAGAGAAAAAAAAGGAAAACAGGGAAAAGAAAATACCCAACATCGGGATCGGAAGAGGATGCATCATTAAAAGCGCGATAATCGATACGAATGCGCGGATCGGCGACGGTTGCAGGATCGGTATTGACAGATCTAGGCAGATAGAGGGTGACTATGAGAATTACAGTATCCGTGAAGGAATAATTGTAATTCCAAAGGGCGCGATCCTCCCCGAGGGTACGATAATTTAACTGCCAATATAATCCAGGATTATTGAATCTGATTCAGCAATTTCAAGATTCCGGCATTCTTCAAGGGTAAACCAGCCTGTTCGTTGATGTTCGGGGTATTTTTTCCCCTTCGATGGAGCGCCTGCCGGAAAGGTGATTGAATAGGCTTCTAAACGATACCGCTTCGGACCATTCCGGAATGCACCGGTACATAACAGCTTTCCAACCTTGATGATAACACCAAACTCTTCCATAAACTCCCGGCTTAATGTCTCTGTGGGAGACTCCCCCTCCTCCGCTTTTCCACCGGGGAACTCCCAACATTCCCCGATACTGGTACCGGGTTTACGCAAAGCAAGAAAATATCGACCCTCTTTTTCGGCGACACCAGCAGTTGAGATCCGGAGTTTCAAAGAAAAAGCACCCTGGGGAAAAGGAAATGTACAAGGGAGAACAACATTCCCCCGATTCCGAAAAAGGAACGATTTTCAAGAAGGAAATTTTTCAGTCCCGATGGGTTGCCATCCTCCTCGACGGTAGAGCGCTTTTGATAGTAAAGCAGTAAGAGAATACTTCCTAAAAAGATTCCTGTCAGGGCAGGTAAGAGGTCGCCAACAACCGCGACATCTCCCTTAATAACACTGATGATTTTCAGGACCCCTATAACGGCGGCGGCTGCTCCGGTGATCAAATACCGGAGGGGACCCTCGATGAACCAGTCTGCCGGTTTCCGGGCGAATTGCATCTTCTCCGCAAGGTATTCTCCTGCCAGGGCAAATCCTGCTATCAGGTTCAGGATAATTGAAAGGAAATAGATCTGGAGCATGTTTCTTACCTCCCCCTTACCATCAGGATAGCGGTTACCAAGCCGTCTGGTCAAGGTGGCGGCTTAGGCTATTAGACTGTAGGCTGTTAGCCTATCCTACCTAATAGCCTATAGCCTATCCACCTACAGCCTTCCTCCCTACGGCCTAATTACCAGGATCTTTCTGAATTTATCCTCACCAATAGTAGCAACGATCTCGATGGTTGTAACCTCTTCTACCCGATTGAAGGACGCATAGAGGACCCGTTCTTCATCCTTCTCCATCGGAAGGAGGTCTGTTAATACCGATTGGCCGCCGCCATGGAGAACAAGTAATTTAAGTGTTTTCTCTTCAGTCAGTTCTTTGAGGGCTGTTACTGAAATGGTAAGAAATATCCGGGATCTTTCCTCTTTTACTTCAAACTCAAGGCCGAACCCGGTGAGAGAATCCGGGGCGGGGGCTAATAAGGGACGGATTATGGAAAAGAAAAAGACAAGAAAAAGTACATCGATGAGAAGGATGATCATCCCCCGGTTTCCCCGGAGCCAGCGGGTTTTCTTCCGGTTCCGGATTTCCGGGGAGAGACTTGCAAGCCGCTCCTCCCGGTTGTAGTGATATATTATTTGTCCCGGTTCCCGTGTTTCTTCTCGATCCATTATGTCACCTTCGCCGCTATTACAGAGATTATCGGCAGGAGGTCCTCCGCGAGAAAGAGCCCCTTCTCCTTATAACCTATCCTCCCCGCATGCTGATGGATCAGCGCGGCTCCCCGGGCGGCGTCATAAACCGGGATTCCCGCTGACAGAAGTCCCGCGGTTATTCCAGCAAGGAGGTCTCCGGTTCCGCCGGTCCCTAAAGCAGGATTCATCCCGTCGATTATCGAATATCTGCCAGCAGGTGAAACTACATACACGATATGGGATTTCAGAGTGATTACCGCCCCGCTCTTTTTTGCGTATTCTTTAGCAACTGTTAGAGGGTCCGCCAGTATTTCATCCCGGGCGGTTCCGGTTAATACACTCATCTCCCCGGGGTGAGGGGTCAGAATGAGGGGAGTTTCCCGCCGGCCCGGTCCCAGATCCCTGTAGAGTTCCAGGGCATCGGCGTCGAGAACTCCCGGTAATCCGGTAGAGAGTAGTTCTTTCAGGGTATCTCTCCTCCCCTCCTTTCCCCAGCCTGGACCGGCGAGAAAAGCGGTGAATCCTTTTACTTCCGGTTTATATCCGGGATAAGAGACAGGCTGTACCATAATTGATTTCATGACCGCTGCCGCAGCCTGGTAACAACCTTCATCAATAAAAAGTGTCACAAGTCCGGCCCGGCTTCGCCCCGCGGCTGAGGCCGCAAGGATTCCCGCCCCGGAGGTGCCGGGGCTTCCTCCGTAAACAGCGAGGACACCCCTGGGATTTTTATAATCCGAAGGATGCAAAGGGGGAATAATCTCCGGAAGATCGTTCATGGTGAGCAACTCTCCCGGGATATTCGGGTCAGTAATCAGTGCTTCAGGAAAGCCGATTTTTATCTGTTCTATCCTGCCGCAGAGAGGCCTTGCCGCGGGAAGATAGTGACAGCTCTTCGGTAAACCGATAGAGAGGGTAATATCCGCTTTTACAGCCGGATCACCCTTACGGTAGGTATCAGATATACCACTGGGAACATCAAGGGCCACCTTTAAGCAGGGGGATTTATTTATAACCTCTACAAGTTCAGCAAGGTCACTGCTCAGAGGGCCTTTAATGCCTGTCCCGGTTAAACCGTCAACAAGGACCGCTGCTTCTTTCAACTTTTCCCGGACCTTTTCGGTTTCCCGCTCCCATATCATGGAGGGGATCCCGAGGGTTCTGCATATATTCTGATGGACCCCTTCGGCATTTTTTAGTTTCGGATATATTATCTGGGGGGTTTTCCCCCCTGTATCGTTATTGAGGTATTGCCGGGCCATTACAAGGGTATCCCCTCCATTATTCCCGCCGCCGGCAACAAAGACCACGAGGCCGCCTTCCACCTTTGCCCCGCGGATCTCTTTCTCGAGTGTCAGACAGGCCTCTATCCCAGCATTTTCCATGAGGACCAGTTCCGGAAACCCATAGTCTTTCTGAGCTTTCCGGTCAATTTCCTTCATCCCTTTTGAATCAACCAGTTTCATCCTGTGTCTCCGAAATCAGTTTATCACTTCGCCACCAGACTATTTCCACCTCAAATTCCTTCACCAACAGGGCAATGAGAATCCCCTGGGGGGAGAGGTAAAATTCCTTCAATATATGCTCCCGGTCCCTCAGCTCGATCCGTCTCCGGCTAATCACCTTCCCATCCCGGCTTAGAATGAGAATCTGGTAAAAATCCCCCCCCTCAGGGCTCATCAAAAAAAGATTGCCGCCTTTGGCCGCGCCCTTGAACTCATAGAGAGTTTCCATCTCCTCCTCATTTAAGAAGGAATTATCCTTAATAAAATAGTGAGGCACGCCGGCATACCCCTCCTGGTATGACCCTTCGTTGATATCAAACAAATAGACCCGGGATTCCTGGAAATCCACTCCAACGGCCGTATTGGTCTCCTCCTCGTACCGGGTACGGTAGTAATCGACTTTCAGGTATAGATATCGGCTGTCCGGATCGGGGTAGATAGTTTCAAGGTGAGCTGCCACATCTGCTGTTTCCGGCCCCGGCAGGGTGTCCAGAGGTATTTCAATCCGGTACAGCAGAATACCTTCATTGGAATACCAGAAAATCAGCCAGCTTCTCATTGTACGGGTAATGACGATGATTTCACCTTGCGAGTTTACATCAAGCCGTTCTATGTAGGGAAAGGGGGTCCCGCCCACCCCCTCCTGCCCGAGGTAATCAATGAGGTTCCCCTCCCTGCTGAACCGGAGTACAACACGGTCAAGGTAAGCCTCAAGGTCGCCGTCATACTCACATCTGTTTTCCGGCAGTGTGTCCTCAACGAGTATTTGACCGTCCGGGGTTACCGCTAAATCCCCTACATTCAGAAAAGGATAGGGATGGGCTTGTTTATTGCTGACGACCTCATCATCCTGATCATACGCAAGGAGAATCGGAACAGGATTTTCTTCCGGGTTATAGAGCATGGAGAGGATATCACCGTAAGAGTTAAACTCCATCACTTTATACCCGCTTCCATTACTTATATAAAACAAGCCATTCCTCATAAATATCCTAATCCGGCTGTTGAAAGATTGCCCCTGGAATTGTACGAGACTAATCTGGTCCTCCATCTTCCCGATTTTTAATGAGAAGCGGGTCTCCTTCTGAAAAATGGTTTTATCCTCACTTCCGCAGGAGAAGAAAAAGAGAAGCAACAAAATGATGAAAATGACTGTATATTTCTTCATGGATTTATAGTATCCGCTGGACTTGATCATTGTCAATCAAAGGGATCTTGCCTGTACAATTTTGTGTAATTGTATTATATTTTACCCACTATTCTCCCCTATGGAGTACCTTGTAACAATGATTGAGACTCTCATAAAAACCTTTTTCGGATCCCAGCATGAAAGGGATCTAAAACAACTCCTCCCGATTCTCCACAGGATCAATGAGAAAGAGGGCTGGGCCATGTCCCTCCCCCCGGAAGCCTTTCCGGAACAGACAAAGCTGCTCAAAAAACGGTATGGGGAGGGGGAAAGTCTCAACGACCTGCTTCCAGAGGCTTTTGCTCTGGCGAGGGAAGCCGCGCGAAGGACCCTGGGTGAAAGACCTTATGATGTTCAGCTTTTCGGGGGGATCGTACTTCATCAGGGAAAGATCATGGAGATGAAAACCGG
>JAGLYY010000010.1 GCA_023131935.1 Spirochaetales bacterium
ATCTGCATGGCAGCTCCCATAGGGCAGAATAATCTGCACCAGAAGCGTGGAATAAATAGAGATATGCCAAGCATGGCCAGGGGAAGCAGGTATATCCACCAGACAAACTTGCGGGAAAAGAGATAAGCATAGGGTTCTAAGATAAGCTGCTTTCCCATCAGGAGGGAGGCTAAAGCAACAACCAGCAGGATATATTTCCCTGATCTTAAAACAGGAGCAGGACTGTACCTTTTCTTAATGGGAAGCCGACCGGCAATTCTCTGCAGAAAGCCAAAAGGGCAGATATGGGCGCAGTATACATTTTTATAGAGCAGCACACTCATTAAAGACAGAAGGGGCAGTAAACGTAAAGAGTTTGCCAGGGAGAAGAGGGAATAGATCCCCACAGGAGAATTATAAATTACTCCTATTATCAAAAAGCAAAGCGAGCTCAATATAACCAGGAGGCGATGTTTTTTCAGTATGGAAGCGAGAATAACTGATGCCCACAACAGCACAAAAAGGGTCATCTCTTTCCATCTGAGAAGAGGCGAGGCCGAAAGCCCGTGAAGCGCGTTTCTGATGGCCTCGCTGGTTATCGTAGCACCGGTGATTCCATCTACTTCATTCAGTTTTTCAAGTGCGCTGCCCTCAAGCCGGGCAAAGTAGGCGGCAATATCTTCTCTCGAGGCATAGAGCGGACTTTCAAAGCTTTCCAGGAGCTTGAAATCGCTGAAAGCCCCTGACGGACTTTTTCTGACCGTGAATTTCAGTATGTCATGATATCCTGAAGTCTCTATC
Source organism: Spirochaetales bacterium (assembly GCA_023131935.1). Classification (GTDB taxonomy): domain Bacteria; phylum Spirochaetota; class Spirochaetia; order JAGLYY01; family JAGLYY01; genus JAGLYY01. The sequence goes on from JAGLYY010000010.1 coordinate 781, forward strand.
AGTAATCTGTTTCCTTCCACCTGCCTGACAGTGTAATCACGGTATAGAGAGCCATAGCTCATGAGAATGGAATAGAGGAGCAGCAAAAAGAGCATGATCGAATAGTAGAGAAAAGTGATTTTCATGGCTTATTTACCAGAATCCGGCGATCACTTCCCCACAGAAGGGGCACCTTCCCGAGTTTAGATTATTCTTTGATACGGTAAACTGGACGCGCTGGATCAGCTTCCTGCCGCAGCAGGGACAAAATGTGGAGTTGTAAACATGTCCGGGAATATTTCCAATATAGACATATTTTAAACCGCTGGCTATTGCCACAGCATGGGCTTTTTCTAAGGCTGTCACAGGGGTGGCCGGCAGGTTGGTTAAACGGTACATGGGAAAAAAGCGGCTGAAATGCAGGGGTACTTCAGCTCCCAACTCTTCTTTGATCCATTCACACATGCGCTTGATATCTTCCGGATCATCGTTGAGAGTGGGAATCAGAAGATTGACAATTTCCAGCCATATTCCCTGCTGTTTAATAATTTTCAAGGCAGCCAGTACCGGCTCGAGCTCTCCGAGGGTAATATTTTGATAGAATTCTTCGGTAAATCCCTTAAGGTCAATTTTAACAGCATCGAGGACTTTGAGAAGGTATTTTAAAGGCTCAGGCTCGATATAGCCATTGGAGACCATTGAGGTTCTTAAGCCATTTTCTTTAGCCAGTTCAGCTATGTCGTACATATACTCATAAAAAACAATTGGCTCCGAAAAGGTAAAGCAGATCGACTCTGCGCCGTAATTAAGGGCCGCGGTTACCACCTGCTGTGGGGAGAGTTCCAGATGCTCCACTTCTTCCGGTTTTCTCTGCGAAATCTGCCAGTTCTGGCAGTATTTACAGCGGAGGTTGCATCCCGCTGTGGCAATACAAAGGCGTGTGTGACCGGGCAGGAAGTGAAATAGCGGGGCTTTCTCTATGGGTTCAATACTGAAGGAGCAGGGTTTCCCATAGACCAGTGAATAGAGTATTCCCTCCTGATTCTGCCGCACCTGGCAATCCCCGCGCTCGCCATCCGGAATAAGGCAGCGCCTGGGACAGAGCTGACACTCCACTTCTTCTTTAAAGAGTTTCTCGTAAAAGTTCGCCTCTTTCAGATGAGAGATATCCTGGCTAAGCAGTTCCTGTGCGGAAGCCGGCGGCGGCTTATGAAAAACAAGGGGTACGGCGAGAATGCAGATGCCCAGTGTCAGCATGATTAAACCGGAAAGAATATTCTTTAGCTTACCGCTAATCATGGGATGG
>JAGLYY010000100.1 GCA_023131935.1 Spirochaetales bacterium
GGATAATGATCCTGAGGTGATTCTGTCTTTAATGCAATTGAGGGTTTGCAGAGCTTCTTCGAGAAATTCACCGGCGGTAAAGGAATCTTTCCGTTTCGGAAGGACCTCAAGGCTCAAATATCCTTTATAGGTTTCATTCGGGAAAGCATTTAATACAGCTTCCCAGTTGCCGCTGCCGGAGAAGGGGAGCCAGTGGCGGTCCTGGGCGCCATCGTTATCTGAAAGGTGGGTACAGAAAAGCCGATCCCCCCAGCGTCCCAGGAGTGCTCCCGGTTGCTTAGAGTAAAGAAAATCGTGGGAGCTGTCATAACATAATCCCACATAGGGTGAATCAATATTTCCGAGCAGGAAATCAATGTAATCAGGATACCGGGTGTTTTCCAAAGCGATTGAGACCCCCCGCTTTTGCCCATATTCCACCAGGTCCCGAATAAGATCTAAACCCGCTTCGTTGAATTTCGGTGGCTTTATCCCCTTGGTGACATGGAGGACAAGCATAGGGATCTGATGAGAATTACAGTAATCCAGGTAGTACTCATATTCCGATTGGATAATCCTCCGCTCTCCGGGGAACTCAGACCAGATTTTGTTACATCGAAAGTAGGCGCCATGAGCATTTTCAATATCAAGGCCATGGGAACGGATCGTGGAAACGACATTGGATTCTCTCCACCGGTGGCCGATTCGTGCCCTGTTATCAATCCAGATGGAGGTTGCCTGGAATCCTGCCTCCTTCATGGCAGTGATCCTTTTTTCCACGGAGAGTCTATATCCGAACCAGGCAAAAATGCCGAATCCCTTCAACGTATCCTCCTAGAATGGTTATTACTACATTACTTCTCAGCAGTAAGAAATGCAACCACCCGCGTCCAGGGGAGCTCTTTTCCTTCGATATCCCTTACCAGGGCGTTTTGGATGGCTTTGGCGGCTTTTTCCCCCATTCTTTTCTCCAGGATAGTGCCATAGGTTCCGGAAAACCAGCGGTCGATTGTTTTTTCGCTTATCCATCGTTTTTCCCGGAACTCCTCAAGCTCCGTACTCACATGGGTAAAACCGGCGGTCCCGAGAGAGTCAGCCAGGTCGGTTTCATCCCAGCTCATGAGGGGGCTCAGATGGGGGGGTGAATCAGGGTCTTTTTTTACATTCTTCTTGGTGAGGGTAGAATCTGAATAAATCGTCTCTTCTGCTTTCAGAAAATCGGCTTCGAGTTCCACAGGGATGTTCAGCCCTGGAAGTTTCGATAAACGCTGTCCCTTTCGGGGGATAACCTCGGCGAAGGAAATCCTTCCCCCTTTCGCCATGGTCTTAAAGAGTTCCCTGGTCCAGGTTTCCCTGTCCTTTAAGTCCCTGAAGATATTTCTTCCAACAACAACATCGAAGGGTACAGGACCTGAGGAAGCCGCGGACCACCCCTCCTTACCCGATTCGATAATCTCTTTTGGAAGCAATACCGGCCTCAGTTCCCCGGAAAGTTCTTTGCTCCGGTTATCTACCAGCTCCCGGCTCTGCTTATCAGGACAGAAGGCCCATACTCCCCCTTCGGGAGCCCGCCGCACAGCTTCCCAGATAAGGAAGCCGCTTTTGCTGTTAACCACATAGATCCTGTCATGCCGTTGTATCGGGTTGCCGTCGAAAATCCTCTGTCTGATTGTTTCAAGGAGATGAGGGATCCCCCGGTTGACCCGGTCCATCCACCGGTCCCGAAGTGATTTACCGGGGGTGAAGGTGAGGATTTCCCGGCTTGTCTGCTCAAAGGAAGCTTCAATCCGGGCTTCCCGGCGGCGCAATACTTCAGTCCTGATTTTCTCTTCGTATCCCTGTTCCGAAGGCTGGTAAAACACCTTTCCCTGGAGGCTGTCGGGAAGGTACTGCTGGTTTACCCAGTGGTCCCGGTAGGCATGGGGATAGAGATACCCCTCGCCATGGCCGAAACCCTCTTTGTCTCTTCCCGCATCTTTCAGGTGGTTCGGTACCTCAGCTGCTGCCTCCCGTTCTACCGCCGCAAGGGCATCGAAGAAGCCGAGGGAGGAGTTGCTTTTTGGCGCTGTGGCGAGATAAAGGGCCGCGTGGGTAAGGTGAAACCTCCCCTCGGGTAATCCCACCCGGTCGAAGGTCGCGGCGGAGGCTTCCACAACACCAATAGCCTGTGGATCCGCCAGGCCGATATCCTCGCATGAAGCAATCAGCATCCTTCTGAAAATAAACCGGGGATCCTCTCCTGCCCGTACCATTTTCGCGAGCCAGTAAAGGGCCGCGTCAGGGTCGGAGCCACGGAGGGATTTGATAAAAGCGCTGATCGTGTCGAAGTGGTAATCCCCCTCTTTATCGTAAAGCACCACCCGCCGCTGGATGCTTTCTTCAGCGGTCTGCAGGGTGATGTGGATCTTTTCCCCTTTCTCCGGGGGGAAAGAATCGGGGGTGGTTTCGATAGCGAGTTCAAGAGCATTTAAAAGGCTCCTTGCATCGCCGGAAGCCACCTGAATCAGGTGTTCCAAAGCTCCATCGTCAAAGGTTACCTTGTAGCGGCCATAACCCCGGGACAGATCGGTCAGGGCAGCCTGTGCCACCATCTGAAGGTCCTCTTCCGTAAGTGGTTTTAACTGGAAGATCCTGCTTCTGGAGACGAGAGCGGGGTTCACCTCAAAAAAGGGGTTTTCTGTAGTAGCGCCGATGAGAATGACCGTGCCGTTTTCCACCCAGGGAAGGAGGGCATCCTGCTGGGCCTTGTTCCAACGGTGGACCTCATCGATAAAGAGGATTGTTCTCCGGTCATAGAGCTCACGGTGATCTTTGGCCTCCGCGATTGCCTCCCGCAGATGTTTTACCCCGCTTAACACCGCATTCATGGTGATGAAAGCACTTTTCGTGGTATTGGCTATTACCTGGGCAATAGTGGTTTTTCCCGTCCCCGGGGGGCCGTAGAAGATGAGGGATGAGAGCTGATCAGCTTTAATCATCCTCCATAAAAGCCTTCCATGTCCCGCGATATGGTCCTGGCCGATAAACTCTTCGAGGTTCCTGGGCCGCATCCGGGCCGCGAGGGGTTCGTG
>JAGLYY010000101.1 GCA_023131935.1 Spirochaetales bacterium
GCCTAACTCAATGAACGCAGAGGAATGGAAGAGGGGGTAATCACGGATATCTGTGGTTTTTTCTTATTGTAAACTCTTTTCGGAAAACAAAATCAAAGAAATTGATGAAAATGACTCAAATGTGACCTTGTAGCAATAAACGGATCCGGACAAAACTTGCACCGCCAACAGGAAAAATCAAAATCTATTGACTGATAACAAAATTAATATTATTTTCTAAATATCCAGTCATCAGATGACATGATGATAAGATTTTTTGGGGGGAGAAAATGAATCTGAAAAAACTTTCAATACTGGCAAGTTTTAACCTGAGCTTTCATTGGTTTACAATTGGAATAATTGTCCCGATTATGACTTTATTTTTGCTTGAAAAAGGTTTTACCCTTATTCAGGTAGGTCTATCTTTTGCAGCATATTCGGCCACAACTGTTCTGCTCGAACTACCCACTGGAGGTCTTGCTGATTCAATTGGAAGAAAAAAAGTCTATCTTCTTGCTCTTTCTTTAACATTAATTGGAAGCATTGCTTTAATTTTTCTCAGTAGTTTCCCGGGAATCCTTCTGTGTTTTATTCTTCAGGGTGCATCCAGATCTCTTTCTTCTGGAACAATGGATGCTCATTTCATAGATGAGTTCTATAAGATTGATCCAAATGTTAATCTTCAGGAAGAGATGGCGAAAATAGGTATATTTATCCCACTGGCTCTTGGGCTTGGATCTTTAATTGGAGGATTTCTACCCATGACTCTTGGTGTATTAACAGAGGGATCCTTTTTAAACAGTATTTATTCTGCCAACTATCTTGCCTATATCCTTGCAATAATAATCCAATTTTTTTCTACGTATTTTCTAGTTAAGGAAGAGAAAAAATCGGGAGAACAAAACACTATAATTGCCGGTTTCAAAAAAGTACCGGAAGTAATAAGTACATCTGTAAATTATGGTATAAAACATCCGGTTATTCTTCTGTTATTATTAACTGGTTTTGCCTGGGGATTTTCTATATCCGGTTTGGAACAATTATGGCAACCACAGGTAAAGGGAATAATCAGTGAAACAACAGGCAGCTGGATATTCGGTTTGTTAACCTGTGGATATTTTTTTGCTGCAAGTCTTGGGAATATATTTGTAACACCCCTTTGCCATCTATTTAAAGATAACTATCCAAAGGTCCTGTTTTCAGCGCGGGTTGTTATGGGAATTCTATATTTTGTTCTGGCTATGCAGAGTGGGATAATTATGTTTTCAATTTTTTACATATCTCTTTTTATGTTTAATGGAGTTCAGGGGTCGCCGGAAAACGCTATTTTCAACAAAGAGGTGCCATCAGAAAAAAGATCAACTCTTATCTCATTTTCTTCCCTTTTTATGCAGTCAGGTGGAATAATTGGATCTGTACTAATGGGATTCCTGGCGCAAACCTATTCCATAAGATTAGCATGGATAGCTGCCTCTGTTGTCATTACATCGTCTGCTCTGCTATACTTATTTATCCCGATTGTTAAACGGAAAAGGGTTAATGGGGAAAAAGCAGTTGCAGGATTGGAAAGTGAGTTTTGACAATATCGGCAAAAGGGAAACTCTTCCTGAAAAAGTGTGTAAAACAATTAAAGAATCCATTTTAAATAGAGAGTTAAAGGGTGGTGATGTTTTACCCACGGAACCGGAGTTGGAAAAACAATTTGGAGTAAGTCGGGCGGTTATCCGTGATGCTGTAGGAATGTTAAAAGCGCAGGGACTTATTGATGTTAAACATGGAAAGGGAATGTTCGTTTCTCTTTCCCAAACCGAAGCTTTTACTGATGCCCTTTTAACAACTTTAAGACGTGATAATGCCAGTGCGTGGGATGTGGAACAGTTTGAACAAATATTAGTCCCTCAGATTTTCTCGTTAGCATCAGTTGAAGCAACCGACGAAGATATCGAAAAAATAAAAGGCGCTGCAACAGATTATTTGTCCTCCTATAAAAAGATGATTGATGGAGAAGATAAAGTAGACAAGGCTAGTATGAGAGACCTGGAGCTGGAATCAAGAACAGCATTTAGAAACTTTATGGGATCTATTTTTGAAAGTACCCATAATAAACTTATTATATTATTAGGTGATGTACTGGTCAGTCTGCGAAGATGGCGGACCATCTCTGAAGATCCTAATGATAAAGTAGATGCTTCAAAAATTGTTAAAATTGAGAGTAGCATAATAAATAGATTTGTTAAGGCTGTTGAAATCAGGGATCCCGATGAGTCTGCAAAGATGATAAATGAAAGCATTAATTATGATTCTTCAATTATTTCGATTATGAAAAATACTCCCGTTGGTGAAAGTCCTGAGATCCCAGGTACGACTTTCTTCTCTGCTTATGAGAAATTGGAAGAATGAAAGGCGCTTATTACTGAAAGCGCCTTAGAATGAAGTTTGGTTCTCCCTCCCCCGTTATTCTTTCTACCAGAAGGAGATATTCATCATTTCATCAGGCGCGAACCTGAAATACACTCAGATCCATACAAGACCTTATAATGGTGTTGTAAAAAGTACAGGCTTAGTGGCATTCCTGAAGATATCCGTGGTTTTACCTCTGTCCGTGCGGCAGCTGCGAGATACCACTACCAAATCACAGATGTCACGACTTTCGCTAGTGCCAGGCAGAAAGAAATTTCCAATATTAGTTGGTTTTTTTGCGCCATCCTTTTACTATAGTGCCATGAGCCTCTCTTCCCTCCAGTTAGACGCATTTGTAGCAGCTGCCAGGACCTTGAGTTTTTCGAGGGCAGCGGAACTGCTTTTCATTACCCAGTCCGCTTTGAGCCAGCGGATAAAAAACCTTGAGCAGATCATCGGCGCTGCTCTTTTCCTCCGCGAACCATCGGGAATACGGATTACTGAAATCGGGGAACGGCTCCTGAGGTACTGCCAGATAAAGAATGCCCTGGAGGATGAGCTTCTCTTCAACCTGACATCGACCGAAGAGGGGGAACTGGCGGGTATTATCAGGATCGGAGTTTTCTCCTCTATTCTCCGGTCGGTTGTAATACCAGCTGTTAGTCCTCTTCTCAGGAAGAACAGGAAAATTCAATGTGATTTTCTCCACCAGGAGACACATGCTCTGCTTCCATTTCTAGAACGGGGAGAGGTTGATTATATTATCCTTGATTATCTGCTGAACCTCCCATCCATCGAGCAGGTAATACTTGGATATGAGGAATATGTGGTAATTGAAAGTTCGGAGTATCCTTCTCCTCCGGATGTGTACCTGGACAATGCCCCGGAGGACTCTGCAACTGAGAATTTTTTCTCCTTCCAGGGGGGGGAGGTCCCGAAATACCGCCGGCTCTTTATGGGAGAGACTTACGGCATATTATCCGGTGTTGAGCAGGGACTCGGAAGGGCGGTCATGCCTGTTCATCTGGTGAAGGGGTGGAAGGGGTTGAAAATCGCCGGTGGATTCAAGAAGTATAACAGGGCTATTGTCCTTCATTACCATAAACAAAGCCACTACCCTCAGATACATCATGCAATGGTGAACCAGTTGGCAGCTGATTGCCAGAAATACCTGAGTTTCGGGATTGAATAAGGGTTATTAGCTACCATATTAAAAAATCTTATGCATCCATCGATATTTATAATTTTACTAATTAACGAAAAAAGCATATCAATATACAGAAATTCGTAATGAGGTGGAACATGAAAAAGGTGATTCTTGCATACAGCGGGGGCCTTGATACTACTGTTATCCTCCATTGGTTGCTGAAAAAGGGGTATGAAGTCATTCCCTACATTGCCGATGTCGGCCAGGAGGATGATTTTCAGGCAGCGAAAGAGAAGGCCGCGGTAATTGGGGCAAAGAAAGTATACGTGGAGGATTTGCGAAAGGAATTTGTAACCGACTACATTTTCCCGGTTTTTAAGGCTAATGCGGTTTATGAGGGGAGGTATCTCCTGGGGACCTCCATCGCGCGGCCCCTGATCGCGAAACGGCAGATCGAGATAGCAAGGAAGGAAGGAGCTGCATATGTTGCCCACGGCGCCACAGGCAAGGGGAACGATCAGGTCAGGTTTGAACTGACTTACTATGCCCTGGATCCGGAAATACAGGTGATCTCTCCATGGAAAATTCAGGAGTTCCTTGATGATTTCAAAGGACGGACAGATCTGTTTGACTATGCTGAAAGACATGGGATACCTGTTTCCTCATCGCCCGCAAAGCCCTACAGTGAAGATGACAATCTCCTGCACATCAGCCACGAGGCGGGTATCCTTGAGGATCCGGAGGTAGAAGCTCAAAGCAGCATTTATTCAAAATC
>JAGLYY010000102.1 GCA_023131935.1 Spirochaetales bacterium
ACATTTCAGGCCGATTGGAAGAATTCCGGAATGCCTGGGGGAAGGTCCCTCTTCCCGGATACACCCACATGAGGCGCGCCATGCCCACAGATTTCGGAACCTGGGCGGGTGCCTTTATCGATGCCTTCTCAGATGACCAGGTACAGCTTGCGGGGCTGTTTCATCTGATAGATCAGTCTCCCCTTGGGACAGCCGCCGGGTTTGGGGTGCCCGTTCTTGATCTGGACAGAGAACTCGCGGCCCGGGAAATGGGTTTCTCCAGAGTGCAGGAAAACCCGGTCTATGCGCAGATGAGCCGGGGGAAATTTGAATCCGCTATTCTACATCAATGCGGGCAGGTTTTGTTCAATCTGAATAAAATGGCGACCGACCTGATTCTGTTTTCCATGTCGGAATTCGGGTTTGTCACCCTTAATCCCGAAATATGCACCGGCAGCTCGATAATGCCACAGAAAAAAAATCCCGATGTCCTCGAACTTGTAAGAGGGCAGTACCACATTGTCCTGGGGGAAGAGTTCAAATTAAAGAGCCTTATCAGCAACCTGATGTCCGGATACAACCGGGATATTCAGTTGACAAAGGGACCGCTGTTCAGGGGATTGGATGCCACTATCGATTCTCTTCGAATCATCTCCCATGTTTTGCCCCTTATTTCCGTTGAGCCCGCGAAATGTGCCCTCAGTGATGAGTTGTTCGCTACCGAGAAGGTGTACCGGCTTGTGAAAGCGGGGGTGCCCTTCCGGGAGGCCTACCGGATAGTTGCCAGGAAGCAATAATTCCACCTGAGTGTTACGAAGCCTGCAGTTTTTCGTCCTGCCAGCCAAAACTGAAGCATGAATCGCTATCTTCAGCCATATAATAGAATTATAAAAAAGGAATAACACTGCAATAGGTATGGGAATCATCATGGATCGCCTCAATAATGACTATTTCATCACTCCACGATGGAACTTCTCTACATCGCAGTCTCTGAAGTGAATCCCGGCGGCCTGGCATACTACCGGCATTTGCGTTAATAGAGTTATTAATTCTTCACTGTTTTCCAAGAAGCCAGTCAATTATATTCAATCTTTTTATTCCCGATCTTTCACCGGGAAGGATTGTATCCATTGAAAGGACATATTTAGGGTAGTTATCAGGTAAACTTTCGAGCGCACTGAACTCCCGGTTAATCGTCTCAGGGCCGCTTAGAAGATAGCAGACCTGTATATAGAGTCTCTCATTCTGTTTTTCGGCGACGAAATCAATTTCTTTCTGTCCCCATTTGCCCACGGAAATACGGTAACCTCTGCTCAGTAATTCAAGAAAAACGACATTCTCCAGTACGCCGCTAATATCATTGTCCTTGTAACCGATCATACCATGCCGAAGTCCTATGTCACCCGAATAATATTTTTCATGGTATTCGAGATGACGCAAGCCTTTCAGGTCATAGCGTCGGACAGGATAGCTGAGGAATGCCTGCTCGAGATAAGCAAAATAATTCTGGACCCTGTCTACGGAAATATTGATTTTCTGATTTTTCAAATATTCACTGATCCTTTTTGCTGATGTTATGTTTCCGCAGTTATCGAAAAGAAACCGCACGATCTGTTCCAACTGTGCCGGTTCCCGGATTGCATGTCTGGATACTACATCCTTGAAGAGAATTGTGCTTATCAGGGAATTCAGATATTGAAAGACAATGTCCTCTTCTAAAGGAAATACGTGGATTCCTGGGAAGCCTCCAAATTTGAGAAAATCTTGAAATTCCACGGGGCTTTGCTTCCTATTTCCAATGGTTTCCCTGAACGTCACATATTCACTGAAGGTGAGGGGATAGACCGGTATTTCTACGTACCTTCCAGATAACAATGTAGCTAATTCGGATGAGAGCAGTCTGGCGTTGGATCCTGTTATGAAGATATCCGTCTCACCGTCGGCTAAAATGGATGAGACAGCACGCTCCCACTCCTCGATTTCCTGAACCTCATCGATGAAGATATAGGTAACGCCTTGAGATACAGTTATCCGTGCGGTAATGAATTGATGCAAATCCCGGTAATTCTTAATAGAGTCGAATTCTAAAGACTCTTTGTTAATCCAGATGAATTGCTTCTCATCAATTCCTGAATACAATAGTTGATTCTTAATGAGTTGCAATAAGCTGCTTTTTCCACATCGCCGGACACCGGTGAGTACTTTTACCACCGGTTTGTTAATGAAGACCTTGATTTTTTCCAGGTATTTAGGCCGTGAAACAAGTTTCAATATCTTCTCCTGTATGCGAACATATAGTATTATAATGCTAAATATACGTTTATACAAGAAGAATTTTAGCATGGATGTCGATACCGCCGTCGATTTTAATAATAATCTGCCCGAAATCGGGTAAAAAATCAAACAATTCTTTCTGAATTCAGATAAATATATTGAAATGATTTAATTTATCCTCATACTGGTACTCTAAGGAGATGCTGATGGAAAAGATGGAGCTGGGCGAAGAATTCGAAAACTATCTTCTGTCTTCTTTTCCGATAGACAGGAAAGAGCTTCACCGTTTATTAGATGAAATCGGCGGGTATTATTCAAAGACTGCGAATGAGTATATAGTTGCGCGCCATGCAAGACTTCAACTGGAAGGTCATAAAAATGATTGTATTTAGAAGGAACATATGGACTTGTTGTAATATTTAACGATCAAACTGATTTGCTTATGGGTGCGCGGAATGGAAGTCCCCTTGTAGTAGGGGTCGGTGACGGGGAGATGTTTCTGGCTTCTGACGCGGCAGCATTTATTGGTTTATCCAGACAAGCAATTTTTCTTGAGGATGGAGAGCTGGTTATTATAAGGAAAAATAGCTACAGAACTGTCAATCAACAGAATCTTGAAATAAAAAAAGAGATTGAAGAAATTGATATTGAAGAAAAAAGTGCGGGGAAGGGTGATTTTCCCCATTTTCTGTTGAAGGAGATATTTGAGCAGCCTGAATCTATAACCCGCGCGTTGGGAAGCGGGGGAAGGCTGATTAAGGAATACGGTACCGCGAAATTGGGCGGTCTTAATCTCGAGAAGCGGGATTTTTTTGATATAAATCATATCCGGATAATAGGGATGGGAACAGCATATTATGCCGGGATGGTTGGGGCCTCATGTATTGAGTCTCTCGCAAGGATCCCTGTTACGGTTTCCGACGCCTCTGAACTAAAGCTCTCAAATCCAATCATTACAAGAGACACCCTTTATCTGGCGGTCAGCCAATCCGGTGAAACCGCTGATACAATTGCGGCTGTAAAAGAGATTCAGAATAGAGGGGGAAGGGTTCTCGGAATTGTTAATTCCGTCGGATCTACACTGGCAAGGATGACTGAAGGGGGCGTGTATATACATGCCGGCCGGGAGGTTTCTGTCGCGAGTACGAAAGTTTTTACAGCACAGGTTACAGTTTTGTTTTTACTGGCGCTGCTTATTGGAAGGATGAGGGATATTTCATTATCTAAAGGGAAAAGACTTGTTGAAGAAGTTATGACCATCCCAGAAAAACTTAGAAGTATTCTCATGATGAATGAAGAGATAAAAGCCATTGCCGCGACTTGTACCGGCGCTGAAAGTGTTTTATTTCTTTCCAGAGGGATAAACCATGCAGTTGCCCTTGAAGGTGCATTGAAACTCAAAGAGATCACCTATATCCATGCCGAAGGATTTTCCGCGGGGTGGCTTAAACATGGCCCCCTTGCTCTTGTATCTAAAGGAACTCCCTGCGTTTTTATCGCGGTTGAGGATAATACATTTGAAAAAACAATTGGAAATATTCAGGAAGTAAAAGCACGGCAGGGGAGGATTATTTTGATAACCGATTCAGACAATCCGGAAGTTCATTCGCTCGCGGATGATTTGATAATTATCCCGAAAACGGATCCTGTTCTTTCACCAATATTGACAGTAGTTCCCCTTCAGTTGTTTTCATACTATATAGCCGAATTATTGGGAAGAGATATCGACCGGCCCAGGAATCTTGCAAAGAGTGTAACTACCGAATAATCAGTCGGATAAATAGACTTGATTTGGCTTGAATGTCCGGTGAATTGCTCGGCGCAATGCTCGGTAAATCATCTCTCAATCAGCAGTTTCTTTGGCAGTGGCGCCATTTATCAGTTTTTTTATTCCTTCAACAACCTTCTCAAAGAACGTTCCGGCTTCCTCTTTCGCTGCTTCGTAGGTTTCCCTGGCCTTCCGGCCTACAGCTGTGCTCATGGTGTTGTCCACCATCTCCTTTCGCGCCTTCTGCTCCTCTGCTTCGGGGAAACTCTTTGCCCAGTCCTTTGCATCATCGTAAAGCGAAAGGGTACCCGATTCCAGGGATTCAAGTGTCGTCGTGAAATGGGCGTCTAGGATGGTGTACATCTCGCGATTATAGTGTTCCAGCTCAGCAGGTGATAATCGCCGCTTGTAATCGTCCAGGGCATTGTAGTACTTCCTGGCGTAGCCGCTGAATCCTTTGTCGACCTTCTCCAGGTAGTAGGTAAGATCGGTGGTGATCTTTTCATAGGAGGTAAAGGGCCGGTATTGGAGCACGTAGATAAAGACACTGAGTGCCGCTACGGATCCCAGGACAGCGAGGGTGATGTTGATTACCCTCTTCTTCCGGGCTCTCTGTATGCTGAGGGTCCGTTCCGGATCAATCAACCGCTCCTGGAGGATCTGGATAAGCATGTCCCGTTCAGAGGGGGTAAGGTCTTTCTGCTCCAGTTCGTCCCTGAAAATATCCAGGAACGCCCCTGTGTAATCCTGGATCTCTTTTGTTCGTTCTATGTGCTCAACTTCCTTGAGGGTTTCAGCGTAAGCTTGTTTGTACAGGCGATCGTATCGCGGGTCGTCTATCACTCGGATGCTCTTTTTCATGGGGAATGCAATCTCCCTTCCCATTCTGACATTCCAGCAGAGGTGCTCGGGCTTCAGTTGTTCCGTCTTATGGATAATATACCGACTATGCGGACTCAATCAAAGGTGTTTCTTGAGAAACTCAATCTGATCGCTGATACTCCGCTCGAAGTCTTCACCCACATAGATGGCGAAATGATCGATGGGATATCTCTCCACCTCCACCAGGTCCCCCGGAATTTTAGCCGGTGTCACCGGCGATTCCATGGAAACCAGGTCGCCTTTTTCAATCCCGCCAGAAGATACAGCGGCCAAAGGAAGACTAACTGAATTGCCGCCAATGCGCTCGTTCCAGTGTCCATCCCGAAGAGCGAAACCTTGAACGAAGGAAAGGGATTATCGTTGATGAGGTAGGTCCAGGTGCCGGATGATCCGGAAAGTTCCTGCTCCAGCTGTTCAATACCACCGTTCCTGAAATCCACCCCAGCGAACCGCTCGGCGGTCCTTGAAACAGCAGATTTAAGGCCTGCGTCAAAAGCCGCTGTGGCATCGTTGAGAAATTCCAGTATGGGATCCCGTTTCCCCAGGCGCCGGAGGTGGATTCCCTCCCGGACTTCATCCGCCCAGGCGAGGTGATCGCTCCAGAACGAATCGAGGGATTTAACGAATAGATGGATCAGCAGGTTCGAAGCTGTTTCCTCATCATACATCCCGATGATCTCCCGGATTGTTTCGTCACACCGAACCAGGAGCTCTTCGGGAAGGAGGCCCTCAACGAGTGCGTCGTCACGGAGTTCCTGAAGCTTCTTCCGCTGCAGCTCAATGAGCGCGGTATACCGCCTGAGTGTCCGGCGCATCTGGAAGTGCTGATCCTCGATGATCCGCTGCGCCCGGCGGATCTCCCTGGCCACAACCTGGTTCTGAATGGGACCCGAGTCCCGGGATTCGAGATACTCCCGGGGAATGAACTCGGTAACAGCATACCGCTGGATGAGATCATCCTCCAGGCTGATGAAGAACCGGCTGGACCCTGGATCCCCTTGCCTTCCGGCACGCCCCCGCAACTGGTTGTCGATACGAACGCTCTCGTGCCGGTTCATACCGATGACATAGAGTCCTCCGAGGTCGATGATCTGTTCCCTGTGCATTCCATTGGGACCGCCTAACTGGATATCCGTACCACGGCCGGCCATATTTGTGGAAATCGTCACCGCTTCGAGCATCCCCGCCCGGGCAACGAGGACCGCTTCCTTTTCATCGTTCTTCGCGTTCAGCACCTCGTGGGGGATTCTCCGGTTTTCAAGGAGTTCCGATATCTCCTGGGATTCCTTAACGGACCGCGTCCCCACCAGTACCGGCCGGCCTGACCTGTGGGCTCCCTCGATCTCCTCGAGCATGGCCGACACTTTTGCACCATGAGTGGTAAACACCAGGTCCTGCAGGTGCTCCAGTCGATCCGGTGCATGGGGAGGGATGATCACCGTATTCAAGTCGTAGAAAGTTTTGAACTCATCGGCGGCTGAAACAGCGGTTGCCGTCATGGCGGCGATATTCGGGTATTGATTGATGAAGTGCTGCACCGTGATGGATCCGCATACCTGCCCCTCCTCCTGAATGTGCAGCCCTTCTTTCACCTCCAGGGCGGTTTGAATTCCATAGGGCCAGCGACGCTTTTCGGCAATCCTGCCGGTGAACTCATCAATCAGCTCGATTCTTCCCTCTTTTATTATGTAATCGATGTCCCGAAGCAGGAGATAGTGTGCGTGAAGGGCCACATTCACCCCTGCATATACCTGGATGGAATCCTCCTCGTGGATCCCCCCGCAACCGAGCAGCCGCTGTACCTTCGACTGTCCCTCGAGAGTGAGGAAGCAGTTGCGGTTATTCCTGCCTACAGTGAAGTGCTGATGCCTCCGCAGTGACCGCACAACCTCGTCGATTGTCTCCGGATCGATCCCCGGCCGGTCTGTTTCCCGCGCAATAACCAGAGGGACCCGGGCTTCGTCGATCATGATGAAATCAGCCTCGTCGACGATACACATGTGAAAAGGCCTCTGCACACGGCTTTCAGGATCATACATCAGGCTGTCGCTGAGGAAATCGAAACCCGCCTGCTTGGCCGTCAGATAGGTGATGTCCGCCCGGTATGCTCTCTGCTTTTCCGCGGCATCCATCTGCTCCTGTACCCAGGCCACCGAAAGACCGAGAAACCGGTAAATCTCTCCCATCCAGACCGCATCGCGTTTTGCGAGGTAATCGTTGGCGGTGAGTACATGGATCCCCCTTCCCGCCAGTGCATTCAGGAAGACAGGGAAGACCGCCGCAAGGGTCTTCCCCTCTCCGGTACGCATCTGCGCCAGGTTCCGCTGGTGCAGCACGATTCCGGTAATGAGCTGCTCATCAAATGGGGTGATATTCAGTATTCTGCAAACCGTTTCCCGGACCAATCCGAAAGCCTCCGGCAGCAGGAGATTCAGCGAGTGGCCGTCGAGGGCTTTTCGCCTCAATTCAGCAGACACTGTTTTCAGCTGATCGTCTGAGAACGTGCTGAAATCCCGGTTGAGAATTTCGCCGACTATCCTGTTATATGGTTCGAGGTTGGTTTCTATGGTAATGCCTTGATACCGTTTTACCGCAAACCGCAGCCGGTCTATCTGTCTCAGCCTGTTTCGTACTCTGTTGTTCATATCTACTCCTGTGGTATGAGAATGGTCAGGGCGGAAGCCCCGGGCAGTAGAATTAACGAAGTACCGGAGGGCCGCGTGGGGAATTCTTTACACTAACCCGCTTATGCCGGGGGAGTGACAGGGAGAGTATTAAGAGAGCGAGAAACAAAAAACCTGGAGTGATGGACGGTGTCCCGGTGACGTGCTGCGGGATCATACAGAAGAGTACCGCCAGGATGAGTACAACTGCCAGGATAATTGTAACCGAATGGGTCCATGATTGATGCATACTTAAAGTATAATACTAATGATCCTGGGGGAAGTCAAAGTCGAAGCCGCCGCGGAATATCAGTAATACCCAAGGCAATTATCGTTCATGGGGAATTCGTCCGGATCAGATCAGCCGAGTTTTGAAATCGGCTCTGATAACTGTTTAATATTAATTCCGGCTACAGCTTCTTTGCCATATATACACAACGGCTTTTATCGCTGAATCCGAATTTTTCATATACCGGTTTTCCAGCTTCTGAAGCAAGGAGCCAAACTTTGCCGACATCATGCTTTATAAGCTCATCAAGAATTAATTCGACCATTTTAGCGGCAATTCCTTTTCCCCGCCACGCTGGATCAGTATAGATGTTCATGATATATCCATTTTTCCCCGATACGCATTCATAATTTGGCGGATTAAAAGTAATTGTCGCGCCGCTTATGCCTATTATTTCATTTTCCGATTCGGCGACGTACGCGAAAAATGTCCCTGAACAAAGATGTTCCTTATAATAGTCCTGGATAAGCTCTTCCATCTCTCTATCACTGAGATCATTTTTCTTAAGCCCTACTTCTTCCAGCATGGCCATACGATATTCAGTCAATGGCCCTATATCCTTTGTAGTGGCTAATCTATAGTTTATTGCTTTTCCCATGGAGGTATTATTAGACGATTTATCTAATTTCAGCAAGCTGCTTTGAATACGCTCAATTTCACGCAAACATTACCATGTTTCGGCCGCTTTCGCGCCCCCTTGTACTGATAATACGATTTTAGGTATGATCAACTTGTTTTTAGGAATTTTAAGGAATTGTACCATCATGATAGAAACATCATTTGATAATAACTCCCTGATCTTTGAAGATACGAGATATGAAAGGATAAAGACCTTCAATCATGGGAAATCAGGGACTTCTTATCTCTTTCAAAATGAAAATGATAGAGTGGTTTTCAAGATATTTGAAGATAATGATAAATCATACATACCTTTTACAATCTGAATATTGATTATTTCCCGATGAATTTTGTTATTCATCAGAACGAACTTTTCTATATAGACTATGAAGTTTCATCTTATTCAGATGAATGGAACTTTGAAAATTGGGGTCTTTATTACTGGTTGAATCCGGAAGGGGTCAGTCACTTTTTAGAAACAGGGTTAGCAGACAAATTGAATAAACCTGGTGAATGTAAACCACTTTCCAATGAGAACATTGAAGATAAACGCAAATCATTACTCAATAGATATCTCTAATAAAAAACATGAACGTTCTTCCCAAAATGAGTAATTTTCTATAGACTGTGGCGAATGAAATACGCCAGTTTTAATCCCCTGTCCCCCCATGTAATCTTACATGGAATAGAACTCTCCCATGGGCTTTCCCTTGAGGAATCTTTGACTCCTTATCATAGTTATGTGAACCGTGTTTATGGCCTTCGGGACCTGGAGGGACATGAATATATCGCCAAGTTCTATCGTCCCGGAAGATGGAGCGAAGATGGGATCCTCGAAGAACATCAGCTGATTATCGACTGTGTCAACGCTGAAATCCCGGTAGCGGCGCCTATTCCCGATCCCGATGGGCATACCCTGGGAGAGATCACTGCTGTTGATGACAATACCGAAACAGATTACTACTTCGCCCTGTTTCCCAAAAGGGGAGGCCGATTGTTCGATGCCGAAAATGACGAGGCATGGCTCCGGATGGGAAGCCTTTTGGGGCGGTTGCACACGGTGGGGAGGACCGGAAAAGCAGAACACAGGGCTATCTGTACACCGGCGGAAACCACGGCCCTTCACATAGAAAATCTTCTTCATTACAACCTTGTTCACCCTGAACTGGAAGAGTCCTTTGAAAAGATATGCAGAGAGATCCTGAAAGAGATTGGGCCATTGTTCGATAACACCAAATTCCTGCGGCTTCACGGAGATTGTCACCGGGGCAATATCCTGGACCGTTCTGACAAGGGACTCCTGCTGATTGATTTTGACGATATGATGATTGGGCCCGCGGTGCAGGATATGTGGCTTCTCCTTCCGGATTATGTCAACCGCAGCCGAAGGGAGTTGAATCTGCTGTTAGAGGGATACGAAGAATTTATGGTCTTTGATCAGAAAGAACTTCGTTTGATAGAGCCCCTCAGGTTTATGAGGATAATTCACTATATCGCATGGTGCGCGCGTCAGCGGGATGATAAGAATTTTCAAACGAATTTTCCTGATTGGGGCAGCAGGGGCTACTGGATCAAAGAGGTGGAGGACATCATGCTTCAGGGTAATGTGATAAGGGAAAGTCTAACATCGGCCGGGCTGCTTTGATTTTTTATTTGCCAATAACCGGAAAAAGGCAGTACAATAGAGGCGACGGGGTGAAGTTGATGGTCCCAATTCACGATTTCTCCTGGATGAAGCATTTAACTCGTGGTACGGTCCTGGAAAAGTTCCCTTTCCGGGGATACAGGGCTGTAGCTATAAAAGTGCCCGACCGGAGTGACCGTCATAACACCTTTCAGTATCGTCTCCTTTTTTTCCAGGGGCAGGCACACAAACCTGTTCTCTCCTTAAATCTCGAATCTTCCATCCTGGGTGCCTGGATTCTTACGGAACACACGGGTATGGAACATCTGAATCTTGGGCATGTAGAGGAGGGGATGTCCTACTCCGATTTCAAGCATTGGGCCCTCGATCAAGCTGAGCATGATCTTGATAGTATTAAATCCTGATATTTTTCCACTTCCCCCCCTGGACCCGGAAAGCAAGAAGAATGGCACGAAAAAGGAAATCAAAACACATAGCAAACCAGACACCCTTCAGCCCCATCCCTAAGTGAATTCCCAGGAACCAGCTGAAAGGGACTCGAATAAGGAAACGGCTGATAAACATGATGATCATAGGATAGCCTGTATCACCCGCCCCCCGGAGTCCCCCGCCGAGTACCATCGTTGGCGCTAGGAAAACAGCCATCAAAGCGTAAATCCGGATCGGTTCCGGGGTCAATTCGAGAATGGCAGGTTCATTGGTGAACAGAGAGGTAAGGGGGCCGGGGATGAGAAAATAGAGAAGGGATACCCCCGCCATAACAAAGGCGCAGAGGATCGTACTCTGCCATATCCCTTTGTGGGCCCTGTCCGGTTCTTCGGCTCCGAGATACTGTCCCGTGATGGTAGAAGTGGCAATGGCAAAGCCGAAACCCGGCATGAATGAGAGAGAAGCAAGCCGGAAGATGATATGGAAGGCGGCCACATGGATGCTTCCCAGTATATTAACGCTGGTAACCATGACCAGGAGTTGACTCACCGACATGGCGAGTCTTTCAAGAGTTGCGGGGATACTTATCCGGATAATTCCCCACAAATGATTCAGGGAAATACTGATTCCTTTCATCCCCAACCCTCTTAATCCCCAGGAGCGTTTTCCCGAGAGAAAGATCAGAATTGCAAGTCCCAGGGAATAACTGATTCCCGAGGCCAGGGCGGCACCGATAATACCCAACTTCGGGAACCCGAGATTCCCAAAGATAAGCAGCCAGTTTAGCAGAATGTTTAAACCATTCATGAAAAAACTGATTACCATGGGGGTCTTCGTATCCCCGGAAGCCCGGAAAGCCGCTTCGGTAGATGTGAGCATATACAATACCGGCAGAAAGAAAATCAGGGTGGTAAAGTAAAGACTCGCGGGATGAAAAAGGTCTTCGGGCATCCGGATAAGGGTAAAAATCTGATTGTGGAAAAAGAACAGAGGGGGAACACAGAATAATCCGAGCAGGGTGATACCGGCTGTTCCACTACGGAAGAACAGAGACGCGCTTTTTTCATCTCCCTTCCCGATCATTCTGGCAATACTGGCGGTAATCCCTGTCGCAAATCCGAGGCCAAGGGTCTGAAGCATCCAGAAGAGGGTTATTACCAGGGAAACAGCCCCAAGTGCCTCATGACCGAGCCTTCCAATGAAAATTGTATCAACCACCTGTACCATAGTCAGGGAGATCTGACTGAGAATGACCGGCATGGCCAGCCGGATGATAATTTTCGAGTCGCTTCGGAATGTTTTTACCTTATTCATAAGTGGGGATCATATCTCTTTTAAGAAGAAACTACAATCTGAATAGGGAAGGATGGAGCGGGGAAAATACCTGCGCCTTAAAACGACTGTAACCATCAGAGACAGGGACACAATGGTAATTCTCCATGAGTTGGTTTCAAAAGTAGATGAGGTAAAGTTCGCGATTTAGACTCAGAAACAGTAAGTTTCTTATTCGTTTGAAGATAAGAGGCCACAGAGCACACAGAGGACACAGAGAAAAGGGGAGATAGCTTAGGTCATAGCACCCTCAAGCAATAGTCCTGGTCCCTGGTTATTATCTCAAAAAGCAACTTGGCGCCTTAGCCTGCATGT
>JAGLYY010000103.1 GCA_023131935.1 Spirochaetales bacterium
CACGCCTGCTGGAACTATCGGGAAGAAGAAAAGGGCTGCTCATAGTCTCAGGTATAACGGTAACCGTGCATGCTATGCTGACGATGGTACCTTATATACTAATTTTTTATATTCTAAAAGAACTTTTAACCGGACAGATAGCGAACCCTGATATTGGGAATTATCTGATTTGGGCATTTGTGGCCATTGTCATATCATTTCTTCTGATGTTTGCTTCAGGAATGGCCTCACATATAGCTGCTTTTAACATATTGTATGAATTACGTTCTAAAATTGCCGATAAACTCGGGAAACTGCCCATGGGGTATGTGGGGAGCCGCAGCTCCGGATCATTGAAGAAAATACTTGCCGATGATGTGGAGCGTATAGAACCATTTATCGCGCATAGCCTGCCCGATACTGTAAAAGCCGTCGCCTTGCCGGTCATTATTCTCAGCTATCTCTTTTTTGCTGATTGGCGGTTGGCATTGATTAGTTTTATTCCTTTACTCATTCTTCTAATTGTTGTTCCTGCAACGTACGGATCCGAAGAAGGTAAAGCAAGAATGAAAAAATACCACGATTCACTCGAAGACTTGAATGGTGGTATCGTGGAATTTGTACGGGCTATGCCGGTAATGAAAATTTTCGGTCAATCCGCCTCCGCGTTTGCCCAATATAGCGGAACCGTAAAGGAATTTGATCTTCACCTTAAGGAATGGACAAAGATAACAGCGCCGATCTGGGCAATGATTATGAGTTTTCTTACGAATGCCCTCCTGCCTTTATTGTCGTTTGGTTTGTATCTCTATTTCAAGGGTGATCTTAATTTAGCTGTGTTTTTCTTATTTCTCATTCTGGGAGTAGGATATATACGCCCTGCGTTTAAACTGGCTTCGCTGGGTCCGCAAATTACTATGATAAGTCGTGGTGTAACGCGGATGGATGAAATTCTATTTAAAATTGAAGAACAGAAAAGTGGGTCAATTCCTGTCCCCGAAGAGTTCACACTCGAATTTAAACATGCGCATTTTTCTTATAATGAAGGAATAGAAGTCATCAAAGATGTCAGTTTTAAAGTCCCTCAGGGCAGTATAACCGCGCTGGTTGGTCCATCCGGCTCGGGAAAATCCACCACCGGTCAACTTATAGCACGTTTTTATGACCTGAAGTCAGGGAGCATAACGCTTGGAAATGTCAATATCAACGATTTGGCCACGGAAGACCTCATGGAAAACGTCGGTTTTGTGTTCCAGGATAATATGATGTTTTACCAGAGCCTGTATGACAATATTTTGATGGGAATGGATAAAGCAAAGGAAGAGGTCATGGCAGCGGCAAAAACAGCGAGGTGTCATGATTTTATTATAGAACTGCCAATGGGTTACGACACTCATTTTGGCAGCACCGGTATTCATCTCAGCGGAGGTGAACAACAACGTATCCAACTGGCAAGGGTTATTTTAAAAGACGCGCCTGTTCTTATTCTTGATGAGGCGACTGCCTTTAGCGACCCTGAAAATGAACATTTAATAATGTCTGCCATAAGCGAACTCATTCAAAATAAAACAGTGATTATAATCGCCCACCGACTTTCCACAATTACCGAAGTTGACCAGATTGTTGTGCTTAATAACGGGGAAGTTGAGGCCAAAGGAACACATAACAGATTGCTTGGCGAAAGTAAGCTTTACACTAAAATGTGGAACGCCCATAAAAGAGCCAAAGAATTTGAAATTATTAACCAATAGATAAAATTATGAATATGCTGAAAAATATACTCTACATTTTTAGAGTAACCGACACACGAATAGGAAAGGTGGCGCTGGGAGAAATAGTACACGGAATGTTCCTGGCAGCGCCAACAGGAATACTCCTGTTAATCATTTGGGAACTTTTTAAAGACCAGCCGGATACCAAAAGAATATGGACACAAGTCATCATTATGACTGTGATGTTTGTCATACAATTGTGGATAGCACAGAGGGTCATGATTAATACTCAAACCACTATTTTCACCATGACCGGTAAATTGAGGTTAATGCTTGGTGACCATTTACAAAAATTGTCTCTTGGTTTTTATAAAAAACGCGATCCCGGTGATCTGGCTTCAGTGGTATTGCAGGATGTAAGTAATTTTGAATCAATTTTTAGTCATAGTTTTCAAAACATATTGGGAGCAATATTTGGCACACTCTTCCTGTCAATTTTTCTTTTGGTTTTAGACTGGAAGTTGGCG
>JAGLYY010000104.1 GCA_023131935.1 Spirochaetales bacterium
TCTGGATTTGGTCAACACTTTTACCCATAGATAACCCATATTCAATGAGATTTAATACTTCTTCCAATTTAGAAGGATCAACCTTCAACCTTCCACTGACGACATCTGGAATCATATCCAACAATTCATTGGCTGCAAGAAGATTTTTCTGTGTCAATCCTGATGTTGTTCCTTGAATTACCGCCTCTTTAACTCCCGCAAAAGCGATTTCATTGTCCGCAAATCCAGTGATAATTTGAGAAACACCAAAGCCAATACTTGAACTACCGGCTAAAACGCCAGTCACGCCTATAACTTGACCTATTCCAGTTGGTGTTGATGCTGCGAAAGCACCACCCACAACTCCTACGACTCCAAAAACAACTTTTACAGTGCCCTTTCCTACAGTATGCCAGCGTATTAAACCATAGGGATCAATAAAATTAACTGGATCATTTAGGCAATAAACATACGGATTAATCCCTCCTACAAGCCCAATCGGATCAGCCCCGAGGTACCTCCCAATCGTAGGATCATAGTATCTGTGGTAGTTATAATGAAGCCCTGTCTCGGCATCGTAGTATTGTCCCGGCAACCTGAAGCTATTCAGAACACTGGAGTTGGGATTGACTTCCGCTTCGCCAAAGGGTTTGTAAACGGCCTCCCATATCACAGTATTGGTCGCATCAGTCATAATCTGCGGGGTGCCAAGTCGGTCATTGAGACAATAGAATATTTCACCACTTGCAACATCTACCATGGCAAGGCGGCCCTTACCCTTGTAGAGGTACTCAGTGGTAAAGTTACCACTCAAATCACTCTCGGCTATTATATTCCCGTTAAAGTCGTAATGAAAAACAGTTGTGACGCCATCTACTTCCTTAATTACCCGCTGACCCAGCCCGTTATACGTGTATTCACATAGAGTCACGCCATCTTCCTCAAACATGATGAGCCTGTTGTTCTGATTGTAGATGAGTATCTTGTCACCTATGCCTGTGATATTGCCGTTGGCATCATGTGTATAATTTATCGTGTCGGTACCCGTGACTGTATCAAGTATGTTAGTATCGGTAACATAAGCGTAAGTGTCGGTAACACCACTCACTACCTTTGTGAGCCGGTTTCCAACATCATCATACGTGTAGTCAATGGTTCCATAGGGACCTTCAGCATGATTCAGTCTGTTTAAGGCATCATAGGCAAAGCTGCGATTGTACCAGGGCGTATTCGGCGCATTGACAGATGTAAGGTTGCCGGTGGCGTCATATGTATATGTTCTCTCCATAGCAGCGCCGGGGTTGGCGATTGTCAGCCGACCGGATTCATCATACACGTTGTCCACCGAACCGCCGGCTCCAGTATCCATCCCGTTAGCAATACCGAAAGGACGATAGGAAAGATTCTCCATCGGTGTCTTCGTGGTTGAGTTATATGTGGTATATATACCATCCACCTTGCACGCGCAACTGGCTCTGTCATAGTCCACTGTCCTTCCTGTGGGATAGGTAATAGAGCTTACCCTGCCGCTGTCTGTATAAGTTCGTGCTAATGTATAAGTCTGGCCATTGACAATGCCGGTCTTATTAACAAGCCTCCCCCTGATGTCATAGCCGAATGTCATGCTTCCCGATGGATCTGTCATTCCGGTGCGGCGGCCCTCATTTCCATGGCATATTCAATTGTCAAAGAACTTAAAAGAAAAAGATACAACCGCCTGTTATTCCTTGCTGTCAGAAGTTATTTATTTACTCCCCCTTTTTTTTAGATAAATCTCAACTGCCTTGGTATTATTTATTTTCAGAGAAACTTAAATCCGTCCCGCTTTACGCCCCATCCTCTATTTTATACAACTCTTTATCCGAGGATTTAGAAACCATATTCCTATAGGAGCAAACCAAAAAAGGAATAATGTTCCAAGATATCTATCAGTTCTTACTTTTTTTTGCTCTTCAGCAATAACAAGGCTGCGTGATACAAAATATAAGGAATAAAAAAAACTATAAACCCCGTAAAGTTGAAATGGGATTAATAAAGTTGTTTGTTCAATTTTAAAAAAATCTATAACAAATAAAAATATAAACCCATAAAAAATGTTGATTTTAAAAAAAGTTACTGATCCCATAAGTTCAGTTGGCACTTTATTCTGAAGTGATAAACCTACCGACAATAGCCAACCTAATAAAATGAAACTGACCAGTGTGTAGCCAAATGGTAATTGACTGCTTATGATAAGGAAAAGAACCATTATCAAAAAAATGATCCAAGCGGGAAGTAATGTAATATAAATAAACAATTTTTTCATAATAATATCACTTTCAATTAAAGGAGTAATTTATTCACATTCATCTTCGAGTAGTTTGCGGAAAAAATCAAACCACCAAGATACTTCTTCTGAAAAATCAATGCTTATTTCGAAGCCAAGCAGGAATTGAGCGCCTATCGATACTTTCGCTGCTTCAATGCCATGTATTTTGAAAATATCCACTACTTCCCATTCTGTATATCTCAACATATGTGGTATTCCTCTACCTGTACCAGGGATTGGATTACCAAATATATCAAATTTCGGTGGGATTGGATCTCCTTTTGCTTCTCTTTTCACTCCGAGGCCAACAGCCGCAGGTCCGCCAACAACTTTAACATAAAGTCCTTGGCTGACATAATTATCACCAAATAATGTTTTATGTTCAGTCCCTAAATTAGCTTCAATCTCACCTTTTAAACCTCCAAAAAGGTTTATCTTAGCAGATGCAGCCAGACCTTGCTTTAACTCTGCATTGAATTTAAATAGTCCATATGGGTCGATCATATTAATCGGGTTATCGTCTCCATATAGAAAGAGGTTTATTCCTCCTAATACGCCAACCGGATCAGGATTAAGATATCTCCCAGTCCTCGGATCATAGTACCGATGATAATTATAATGCAGTCCCGCTTCCGCATCATAATACTGTCCAGGCAACCTGAAATTATTCACAACACTGGAGTTGGGATTTACCTCGGCCTCACCAAAGGGTTTATAGATGCCTTCCCAGACAACGGTGTTGGTTGAGTCGGTCAGTATTTGAGGTGTGCCGAGACGATCATTACCAAAATAGTATATCTCGCCACTGCTGACATCCACCATTGCTGAGCGGCCTTTACCTCTGTAGAGACACTCTTTGCTAAAATTGCCATCCGGATCACTCTCTGCAATTATATTCCCGTTGAAGTCATAATGGAATATGGTTGTAATGCCATCTACTTCCTTGATTATCCTCTGACCG
The DNA here is from genome assembly GCA_023131935.1 of Spirochaetales bacterium. Classification (GTDB taxonomy): domain Bacteria; phylum Spirochaetota; class Spirochaetia; order JAGLYY01; family JAGLYY01; genus JAGLYY01. The sequence continues at coordinate 3,249 of JAGLYY010000104.1, forward strand.
AGACCATTGTAAGTATATTCTCCTAATATGTTCGCATCCTCCTCAACCCTGATAAGTCTGTTGTTCTGGTTGTAGGTGAGGGCCTTGTTGCCTATGCCTGTAATGTTACTGTTTGCATCGTAGGAATAAGTAACCGTATCCCCATTGCTGGTCTGTTCGAGCTTGTTGGTGCCAGTAAAATAGGCGTAATTCTCCGTGACTCCGCTCTCCACCTTTGTAAGCCTATTTCCCACATCATCATAGGTGTAGTCTATAATTCCATAGGGACCTTCTGCATGATCCAGGCGGTTTAAGGCATCATAGGTAAAGGCTCTATTGTACCATGGGGTGTTAGGTGCAGTGACAGAGGTGAGGTTACCATTGTTATCATAGGTGTAGGTTCTCTCTTTGTCAGTGCCGGGGTTGGCAACCATCAAGCGGCCGGATAAATCAAACTCATTGTTTACCGTGCCTCCTGCTCCCGTATTCATTCCCTTTGCGATACCAAATGGACGGTAGGAGAGATTCTCAGCTAATGTTATGGTATTTCCATTATAGGTGGTAGAAACACCGTCAACACTACAGGCGCAAGCGCTTCTGTCATAGTCTATGGCCCTGCCGGTAGGGTAGGTAAGGGAGCTTATCCTGCCTCCCATTGTATAAGATCGGAAGACTGAATAGGTCAGGCTGTTGATAACACTCGTCTTCCCCACCAACCTTCCCCTCGCATCATACCCGAATGTCGTGCTCCCTGATGGATCTGTCATGCCGGTGCGACGTCCTATACCGTTTGCCTCTGTGTCATAGGTATAGGTAATGTCCTGAGTGGAATCAGGGAAGTTGAGATCTGTGAGGCGGTTAAGCAGGTCATACTCGTATCCCACTGTAATTCCCTTTGCATCTGTTTTGTTTACCGGGTTTCCTGCCTCATCGTACACATAGGTAACAGTTCCAGTATCTGGTGAGGTAGTTGAGAGTAATCTGCCCATATCATCATATTCATACGTGGTTGTGTGTGATTCGGCATCGGTCACTGTTTGCAGGTTGCCGTGGCCGTCATACGTGTATAAGTTTACTACAGTGCCCGGCTGGATGACCGTGATGAGACGGTTCAGAGGATCGTATTCATATGAGGTGGTATTGTTATTGGCATCTGTGACAGAAGAGATACTCCCTTCAAGATCATACCCGTACTTTGTAAAGGTATCATCCGGGTGTATCTCCTTGTAGAGTTTCCCTGGCATGTTGTGGGCAGGGTCCTGGTAAAGGTAACGCTTCCTGTTGGTGTGTACATCTAAAGGATCATAGTAACTCTTTTCAATCATGTTGCCCTGTGGGTCATAATCATATGAGATATAATTCCCTACATGATCTGTGCGCCTGGACAATCTACCATAGACAGGATCATATTCAAAGCTGCTAATAACTCCATCTTCATCTGTTCTTGAGTCAAGTAGGCCAGCTGTGTTGTATATGACACTGTTTGTGCTTCCATCGGCATTATTGGTGATGAGCGTAACTCTGCCCCTGCCGTCATATGTAAAGCCTTTTGACTGGCTGTTTACATCGGTAACAAGACCAACCTTGCCTGCAGCATCATAGTTAGAGAAACTGGTGGCTCCGATGAGTGGCCTTGTGATGGAGAGAAGATTCCCTGTTGTGGGATCATAGGTAAAGGAGGTGGTATCTCCATTACCTGGTAGAGGTCCGTCAACAGAAAGCACTTGGCCTTTGGGGTTATACGTGAAGGTGGTAACGTACTCGTAGACTACAATAGCACCCGAGCCGTTCCTTGTAAATCCCTGCTCCACGATGCGGGATACCAAACTGGTGGGGTTTTCATTGGGGCTGGTATCGTAATCGTCATCATAATCCCAAATGGTCTCTTTGTTGCCAGTTCCCAGCACACTGGCTTCTGTCCTGGTTAATGGCGCATTCATATCAGGGTGATAGCTGCAAGTTATTGCCCTTTCTTCCGGTGTGCCAAAGGCAAGTTTCAGTATACCCGGATTTCCCCTGTCATCATAGTTCAGGTACTGGTGGATCGTATTGCCGGCGGTCTCCACCTCAATGAGGTTCATCTGGCTGTCGTAAGACCAGCGTACCACATTGCTGCTGCTATAGGGAGCACCTGCAGGCCCCTGCATGGCAGTTACCCGCTTCAGGCCATTGACCTCTCCAATGGTATATATACGTACTGTGCCATAGGCATCAGTGACCTCTACCTGTGTTTCACCAACATATTGGATGCTAACACCCTTACCCTGCACGCTGAAGTTGTCTACATTCCGATCCTGGGTATCGTATGTCCATGTATTTAAGAGATGACCTGTCTTATCCCTCTTTTCAGTAAGATTATGAACATCCTCTGTATCAGAATAAGTGTAGGTAAACCCGGAGCCATCTGCATATGTGACAGATATTAGATTCTGGTTAGCATCGTAGCCATAAGTTACCCAGATCCCGGAAGGGACTCCGGCAGTCACAGGACCGGATATGGACTCTAACAGGCTGTCAATATTGTAATTAAAAGTCAGTACACGACCACTGGCCGTATCGGTAGCCGTTTCAAGCCTCTCCTGAGTATCGTAGCCCAGAGCCAGGCGGTTGCCTTTTTCATCATCAAGCCAGAGGAGCTGCTCTGTGGATGAAAAACCGTATCGGCTTCCATCGAGACGATACCAGACATAGCCCCCTGCTTCTGTCTTAACCTGGCTGCGTTCACTGAATTCACCTTTATAAATACCGGGGATCTCTTCAGTAAAGTAGGCAGTACGGCCAGTCTGATCTATTATCTTAAGATATGTTTGCCCCGACATTTCATAGGCCGGGTTGAGAACGACCGAATAGGTGTGGGTCCAACCAAAGCCTAATACACCCGAGATACCAGACCTGCTATTATAAGTCGCCGCAAAGGAGAGACCGTGACGATTGGGGGAGGAAAAGCCCAGGTCGGATCGATATTCCACAATATTACCGTTTAGAATCCGCACGGTTTCTCCCGCCAGTCCACCACCGCCTTGTTGTTCATCAACATCGAGTCCATAGGCTATACCTTTTTCAGGTAAAACGATAACCTCGGCTGTATCGATGGTGCTGCCGCTTGAACCTGTTGCAGTAATTGTATATGTGGTCGTCTCAACCGGTGAAACCAATGTCGATCCGTTTACATCTACGCTTCCGATATCCGGTTCTATGATACAGAAATCCGCATTGTTCGAACTCCAGGACAATGTGGCTGACTCTCCCAATAAAATCGTGTTTGGGGACGCTGAAATATTTACTGTTGGCGGATGTATAACCGTTGTCGTTGCACTGTCTGTGACAGACCCTCCTGGGCCTGTAGCTGTGAGGGTATACGTGGTAGTCTCGGTGGGTGAAACCTCTATTGAGCCGCTCAAGTCCACACTGCCAATACCCTGATCAATGCTTACGCTGTTGGCATAGGTGGTGTTCCATGTAAGCGTGCTGGATTCGCCAATTGTGATGGTCTGAGGATTTGCTGAGAAGGTCACTTCCGGAGGTGGAATGGGGCTCTGTGTCTTGACTTCTATGTTTAAGGAAGCTCCAGGAGCGCCTCGCAGGAAAGCCAGCAAAAAATTTCTGGATCGTAACCTGATCTTTTTTTCAAAAACAGGCTCATCTCCTCGTAAAAAAGCTCTAAGAGAAATAATCCTTCTGTTAACAACTATAAATCCTTTACGGATATTTTTGTCCGGCGTATTCTTGGTGATGGTAATGACCCCTTCTCCGGGATTATCCACACTGAACCGATGTGCAGAGAAATGGATACGCCAGCGGCTAATCTCAAAATCACTTGGCCCAAATACAGTCTGCTCCTCTGCATTAACTGGTTGAGTGATAGTACACAAGACAACAATGACAAAAAGTAGAGAAAGAATCTTTCTTGACATGATACGCCCTCAGGTGATCCATTATGCAAAACCATTATCGATATTTTAAAAAGAGCTTCGATAGTCGCAATCAGCTCGCTTCGCTCAGAATTGTTTGCTCTATCGATCAAATGATTAGCTGTTTTAATAGAAGTTTTAATTGCTTAATGGCTTTTTTCTACAATTGTCGTGCCATGGTGTTAACAGACAGCGACTTTTAGCTGGATCTGTTCGTAGCAGTCCTTAAAGATAAGAACTCGCTTTTTTGAACAGAGTGTATAGCAAGAGTATGGTTGTGTGTCAATCTTTAACGGGCTGTTGCCCGAACCGGATTAATGAAACAGGTTCAAAAAATTTTTGATTAAGATTGATGTTCTCGTAAAAAGTACCAATTTCGAAGATCAAGGTAAAA
>JAGLYY010000105.1 GCA_023131935.1 Spirochaetales bacterium
GGGAACACCAGCTTGCACACCAAATTAACAAACTCCCACCTGTTGACATTTTTATTGATGACCTAAGAGATGCGATCGCATGGTGGTTAAAGCCAGAGATTGCTAAACCAAATCTCCAGCCTATGCCTCAGGCAAGTGGGAAAATTGTTCCACGTTTATTGTTTCCAAAAATCAATTGGCAGACTGGCCCAACAGCAATGGATCAAATTCGGCACGCTGCCCGAAACAAGCTCTGTGTACTTATCTCGTACCACGGTACGACACGTTTGGTGGAGCCATACTCATTGCGTTACCCGCCAACCGGCAACGAAATATTACATGTCTGGGAATTGGAAAAAAATGAAATGCCATCGAATATGCACAAGAGTTTAAAAACATATGAAATAGATTCGGCATTTATTTCTGATCATACTTTTATTCCGAAATGGGAAGTGGAATTATAGTATTATTTTGAAATAATGAGAGTACAACGGGTAAATACTAAACTACAACATTTGTATACAAGAAATCGCAATATAACCTCAAGGACTGATACAACCCTCAAGGTCGATTCAATCCAATGTTCAAGAAGCCCCGGCTGCATGGGCGAGCAGCAATCCGACCACAAAATCAAAGATTTTGTGGTCGGAGGCGACCAGCCCTGATCCAATATGTATCTTCTCTTATTAATGGGAAATGCTCCCGGAACTTATCCGGAAAAAGAAAAAACAAAAGAAACAGGCAGAAGAAATAGAAATTGGTTCGCGCCTTTTTATCTTTTGCCGCCGGTATTTGAAATGATGCAACCGTTCCGGTGGAATGAAATATAGAGGTTCAATGTTTTCGACGCCTACTCTTCCCATTGATCTGAAGTTTTCGTACCAACTGAGCATACCAGTAGCGTTTTCCTGTTTTCATAGTTTTCCTTCAAATAATTTATGTTGAAAAACAATGCCAGATGAATTATGATTTTTCTAATAATAAGGGATACTGGCCGCGAAGCGGCTTGTTTGAACAAATTCCCCTTACACGTGTCGCATGATTGATGACACTCCTCAGTGGGCTAATCCGTAAGGGATCTATCCGATTCAACACGGTTCCTGCCTGAATTTTTGGCACGGTAAAGGGCACTATCAGCGCTAGTGATAATAGTATCAAGAGATTTATGATTTGATTCCGGATAACAACCGGAAACTCCGAAACTTGCCGTAATTGATAATGATACGCCGCCGGAATCGAGTTTCAGCTTCGATAGGGAAACACACAGACGTTCGGCAATGTTTACCGCGGTATCCATATCTGTTTCCGGCAGAAAAATAATAAACTCTTCCCCACCGTAACGTCCGAGAATATCGAAGGTGCGCAGGTTATGATCAAGGCATTCAGCAATGCTCACAAGAACATGATCTCCAGTTTGATGACCGAGCGTATCATTTACCCGTTTAAAATGATCTATGTCGAGCATGATAAGTGAAGAATGCTTTCTGTATCGAAACGACCTTATAATCTCATTCTCAGCCAGAACCATGAAATGACGCCGGTTGAAAACATGTGTCAATCCGTCCCTGGTAGCGAGTTCTTCCAGCTGCTTCTGAAGTTCAACCCGGGCAGTCAGCTCCGTTATGGTCAGAATAATTCCGTCAATCCGGGAAGGTTTCGAAAATACTTTTGTTTTCCTGACCTGAAAGTAAAAAGCTTTCTCCTTCCTAGTCAGGGTAATCATTTCAGGTTCGATCATTTCTGAGGTCGCGTAGTTGGTCAATTGATCCGGTATATCCGGGATAGTACCGATTTTCGTGCCGATCAGACGGACATTCAGCGAAGGAAAAAGCTTTCCAGCGGCAAGATTGAAATCAGTTAGATAACCCTCGTTATTTAGAACCAGGACAGGATCCGCCATATCCTTGAAAACGAGTTTTCTTGCTATCGGAGTAATCCTGAAAGTCTTCAGCCGGGATATGGCATAACCCATCAGCAACCCGGCTATGCTCATCCCGATGGAACCGGGATCCAGATTATAAGGAATCAGCCCGATCTGGTAAATGATAGTTAATAACCAGGGTACAAAGGATACAATGACCACTACAAGAGCTTGTTTTCGAAAAGGTTGACTGCTTCCTCTGAGAAACCGGATGAAAATAATATTACTGGATAGAATACAGGCATACATATATGCGACAGCACCGTAGTAGAGGGGGCCTTTATCGAACATCACCATCGGAAACGGACTGTCGGGATTCATCGCAAAATTCCGGTAATATAGTTGATGAATATTATTAGTATAAAGAACTGCCAGGGTTAGAACAGGGATGATAAACAGCGAAATAACCAGCCGCTTTCGCGGTATATGAAATACTCCGGTAGACTGAAGAGCCATCAGCACCCAGAAAGCGGGGAAACAGACGATTCCCAGGTATTCGATCTTCAGTGAAAAAAAGATTCTCTCCAGTGTCGAGCTTGACAGCTCAAGGGCATAGCCAAGAGCGTAGACGGCAATTGCAATCATCATAAGAGAGAAAGGTTTATATCCCGCGATCAGTTTCTTCCGGAGGGTTAAATAAGCAGTACGAATATTAATTCCGGAAGATATTATGAGAAGAATGATAATGGCTGTTCTAAAGGTCATGTGCCTGATCTCTTAATCGCAATCCGGTAATTATCCGAAGCGGGTGTTTATTCCTCACGGAACAATTCTGATCAACAAGCCAATACCTTATTTGTAAAGAATACCCTGGGGAATGTCAAGGCATCGAATCTGCCCCTGGACATGCTCACTGTACAGATGCATAAATAAAAATACAATAAAGAAAGGAGTATTAGATGATAAATAATTAAATATGTAATGAACTTGATGTAAGCCTCTTTGAGGAACGTATCCATAATAATGAAACCGCACACCTTGACGGTGGCTTAACAAGAGTAAAAATGTAAAATATCAATTGGGATATTTTTATGATGCAAGGTAGAATTGATAAAAGGAGAGAGCTGTCTATAACCGGTTTTTTCTATAGTCTCGTTAGGTGCAGTAATTAGGATCTATTGATAAACTTATAGAAAGACTAATAGTGAGGATCAATCAATGAATAATATGACCCAAGCAAACAAAAAGGGGTGGGATGGCCTGGCAGAAACCCATTATAAAAATTATCATACTGACAAATTGATAGCTGGCAAATCATTGTTGAATGAACTGATAAGAAAAGAGGTTGGTGATGTTAAGGACAAATCATTGGTGCATTTGCTTTGTCATATCGGAACCGATACTCTTTCCTGGGCACTGCTGGGCGCCAAGGTAACTGGTATAGATATTTCGTCCGAATCATTG
>JAGLYY010000106.1 GCA_023131935.1 Spirochaetales bacterium
GGAATATTTAACAGCGCATGGGTAGGTTTTAAAAACTTTGAATTCTTTTTTAAATCGGCAAGCGCTGCCACTGTTACGTGGAACACAATAAGATTGAATTTTCTTTTTATCTTTTTTATAACAGTTTTTTCGGTTTCTTTTGCAATCCTTTTAAATGAAATAAAAGGAAAATGGTTTGTTAAGATTACACAATCAACATTTTTATTCCCACATTTTATTTCATGGGTAATTGTAAGTTATATTGTTTACACTTTATTTTCTTATAATTATGGAATCGTTAATAAAACATTGAGCTTTTTTTCAATAGAGCCTGTTAGCTGGTATATGACACCCAAACCCTGGATCGGGATTCTGGTTGGAATGAGGATATGGCAGGGTACCGGAATGAGTGTCGTTATCTATCTGGCGGCCATCACCGGTATTGACGGTTCATTATATGAGGCAGCAAAAATCGACGGAGCTAACAGATGGCTACAGATCAAATTAATTACCATACCTCTTCTTATGCCTACAGTAGCCATACTTACACTATTATCGATAGGAAAAATTATGTACGGTGATTTTGGAATGTTATGGGCGATTATCGGGGATAATGGAATATTGTATCCGACGACAGACGTTATAGATACATACGTTTTCCGGGCTTTGCGTCTGTCGGGCGATCCTTCCCAGGCCATGGCTGTGGGATTGTTTCAGGCAGCAATTGGTTTTGTTCTGGTGTATACAACAAACCGAATCGTAAAGAAATCTTTCAGTGAGGGAGCGCTTTTTTAAATCGTGTAATACAACTGGCAATATGAAAGGAAGGTACTTTTTATGAAGAAGACAGGTGTTTTTGACATTGTAAATTATATATTGATTACATTATTTTCCCTTTTCTGTGCACTGCCGTTGGTACTGCTTGTAATAGTTTCACTAACGGATGAGAAGAGTATAATAAAAAACGGATACCAATTAATTCCGGAAAAATTCTCTCTTGAAGCGTATAAAATGATTTTTGCTAGTGGTTCAGATGTTTTTAACAGTTATCTGGTTACCATATTCATAACAGTCGTGGGAACACTAGCAGCTGTTATAATTACAGCGATGGCTGCATATACCCTGTCAAATAAAAACGTAAAACATAGAAATACTCTAGCATTGTTCTTCTTTATTACCATGATTTTTAGTGGCGGAATAGTGCCATGGTATATGATCTGTGTGAAACTGGGCTTAAGAAATAATATTTTAGCTCTAATAATTCCGAGCCTGCTTTTTAATCCTTTCAATCTGTTTCTGGTACGGAATTACATGAATAGTATGCCCGATTCTCTCAGGGAATCCGCGGTGATTGACGGCGCCGGGGACATCAGGATTGCATTTCAAATATATCTGCCATTATGTATTCCCGTACTTGCGGTAATTGCCCTGTTCTATGGGCTGGCCTACTGGAACAACTGGTGGAATGCCATAATGCTGGTTGATACAAGGAATTTATATCCTTTGCAGTATTATCTGTTAAAACTGAAGTCAGATATGAATATGTTGGCAGACCTTCAGGGATCTTCCACAGTTTTAGCTTCAATTACAATGCCTAGCGAATCTCTAAAAATGGCCACGGCCCTTATCACAATAGGCCCGATTATTCTTCTATACCCATATCTTCAACGCTATTTTGTAAAGGGGCTTATGATTGGATCGATAAAAGGTTAAATAGGGTTTAATAGCTCCTTCGTATGGAGGGGTAAAAATATTTAAGGGGGATCCTTATGAATAAAAGGATTGGAATTTTTGTCTTAATTTTCCTGCTTGTCGCCGGAATGCAGGCATTTGCCGGAGGGAAGCAGGAGGCTGAAGAGGGCGGCCCTGTAAAGGTAAGATTTGTCATTCCGGGTAATCGGGAAAACGATGCCGATATCGTCGTGGCCGCAATAAACGAGAAGTTGATGAAAGATGGCCAGAACCTGGAACTGCAGATAATTTATATTCCATGGGATGTATGGGATCAGAAAACCAACCTGATGCTGGCCACAGGTGAGGAATTCGAACTGATGCATGTCATGGAAGACCGTCATGGATTTGTTGATTATGCAGGGAAAGGCGGAATTGTTGCTATTGATGAGTACATTGACAAATATGGGCCTGCCTTAAAAAGGGTAATACCGGAAACGGTGTGGAACAGTGCCAAAGTTGATGGAAGAATTACTACGATTCCAGCATACATGGTGTCAGCAACCGGTGACCGGGGTAGTTGGACTATAAGGAAAGACCTGCTGAGGGAGAATAACCTGGATATGCCGACAACACCTGCTGAACTGCTTGATGTTGCGGAAATCATACAGAAAAACTGGAAAGGTGATAGTAAGTGTTATATTCCCATTAGAGCGACTGAGCGATCTTTTTATCTGCACAGAAGTTATGATTCCTTTCCGTTTAGAGTTTTTGAGAACCTGATTCGTATTAATCAGGATGGCAGAGTTATATCCTGGGTGGAAACGGAAGAGTTTAAAAAGGACTGTGCGTTTTACAGGGATGCATTCAATAGAGGACTGATACACCAGGATATTCTTGGTCAGCCTAACGATTGGTCACTTAACCAGCTTTATCTTGGAAATTTTTTGTTCATGCCCGGTTGTCCGCTTAATATTTGGCCACAGATACAAGCCAATAATCCGGATATGAAAGATAGTGATGTCGATATGTCTAGCTTTAATCCGGAAAAACCTGCCTTCAGTGGCGGCGTATTTGGAAATGATAATGTTGTTCCATCAACAACCAGTCATCCTGAAGCCGGAGTTAAATACCTGAATTGGGTTTACAGCAGCCAGGAAAACTATGATCTGCATTTCTATGGTATAGAAGGCCAACATTGGAAAGCGGCACCAAATAACAGAAGAATATCCATTTATAATCCTGACACGGGAAGATCCGACTACAGGTTCAGGGAATGGATGGCCGGTAATGTGGAATACATGAGGTATGAAGCAGATGCCCATCCTCGTTATGTTGAGTATTTCTCAGAAACTCCTGCCAATGCTGAGTACAGTATTACTATAGGATTCAATTTTAATGCTGTTCCTGTTCAGGCGGAATTTACAAGCTGTTTAACAGAGTATGATTCGTCTTTTGTACCAATTGCAATTGGTCTTATTGATTATGAGAAAGGTTTTCCCATGGCACTTAAAAGACTAAAAGCAGCAGGACTGGATAAGGTTGTTGCAGAATACGATAGGCAATTTAAAGCCTGGCTTGCAAGCAAGTAATTTGATGCAAAACTGA
>JAGLYY010000107.1 GCA_023131935.1 Spirochaetales bacterium
GTGAGGCAAGACCATGAATGGGAATAGAAGCGGATGTCAGGATATCCTTACAGACAATAAGGAAGGTGGATTTGGGAGCTTCACAAAGGATGAAATGGGAATGCCCTGCTACGATCTTGCCGCCTGCTCTTCTGCCGCCGTTGATTATCCTTTCAAACATCTTATAAGCACCGGTAGAATTTCCGCTCTGGCTGATAAATGGGGCAATATCAACATCTTTACTACCGAAGGTGGCTGGCTTGATCTGGCTTCAACAAAGGGGAGATGCCGGAGTGGTCTCTACGGGATAATAGAAATAAAGGGGGAACTGATATCCTGTATTCATGGAGAACTGGAACAGGTTGGTTCAATTCGTTATGGAACCGGATATGCCCGGTATACGGGGCATATCACAGGGGATAAAGTCGATCTTCTTGTTGAACAGGAATTCCTCACACCCCCCGAAAGGGAATCGGCCTTAATTGCTTGTTTTACCCTTGAAAACTTCGCACCTGAACAAATTGACCTTACCCTTTTTCTGCGAAGTGATGTTTTTCCCTCCGGGAAACCACTTGATCTTAATACAGACAATGGGGAATTCTATGTAAAGTTTACTCATTCTTCAGATGATATTGGAGAATTTTTTCTTATTTCCAGTGAATCTTTCTTCGGAACAATAGCGGATAATTCCCTGGAATTGAGAAAAGAGGTAACCCTGGAACCTGGAGAAAAGAAAACATTCTCCTGTTGCGTTGGGTATGGAAAAGATGTTTACGTTAAAGATATACAGGATTATATCATTGGCAATACTCCATCCCTTGTAAAAAGAAAGTGGAAGGAACAAACTTCTGTTCTCAAACTTGAACCGCCGGAAGAATGGATGAAAGATGAATGTATCTGGTCCTACGGCCAATTGCTGTCCTTTGTTTCATACGACAGTTCATTAGGAGAATATTACCTGAATCTTGGGGGTTACGGCTGGAGCAAGTTTGGCGTCCGGGAGGACTGCGAGACAGCTCTTGTGCTTGCTCCCTGGGACAAAGAGCTCGCAAAAAGCTCTCTCCGGTGGGTAGCGGGAACCCAACTGTTCAACGGCGATATCCCAAAACAGCATGATTTTAAGAGGGAGAAGAGTTTTTCCGGTGAATTTGAATCGGATAATGAGATCTGGTTTATCCTGGGATGCGGTGAATACCTGAAGGAAACCGGAGATACAGGTTTTCTGGGCGAATCAGTTCCTTACCGGGATGGAAAAGGGGAAAGGATGTGGGATCATCTGAAGTGGGCTTGGTACTGGATTGTTAACAGTATCGGCAAAGGGTCCCATGGACTCATTTTGATCCGTGACGGGGACTGGAATGACTACCTCTCCCGTATGGGCAGCAGGGGGCAGGGAGAATCGGTGATGAATTCGGCTATGGCATGCAGGGCTTTCGATCTCCTGGCCGAAATGTCGTTGGTTTGTGGCGATAACATGTTTCATGAAGAAGTTATAGAGTCGGTAAATGCCCTGAGGACAGCAGTCTCGGCTTCCTTTGATGAAAAATGGTTTATACGCGGTTATACCGACGATGGCGAGGCAGTTGGTTCATACGCCGAAGACCGGCTTTTTATTAATGCCCAGAGTTGGGCTGTTCTGGGAAAATGCGGTACCCCGGAACAGCAGCGGCAAGGACTCCTCAGTGCTGTAGAGAAGTGTCATACCCATATTGGAATGGTCCTTATGAACCGCCCATATAGCAGCCCCCCCCCTAATAAAATTTCCTGGGCGCCTATTCCTGCCGGGGAAGGGGAAAACAGCGGAATATGGCCTCAAACGGTCTACTGGATGGTTTGGGCTCTTGCCGAGGCAGGACTTACAGATCTCGCTCTGGAGGAATGGGCGGCGATGTCCTTACGGAATCATGCCCGATGTTTTCCCCAGGTACCGTATGGTATTTTCAACGGACCCGATTGTTATTCATCACATTTTGCGGGGCTTCGGGAAGGATATACCCAGTTGCAGCTCATCGATCGTGGAGCCTTTACACCGATGAATCCCATGGTAGCATGGCAGGCTTTTGCGATGAGAAAGATACTCAAAGTCGATACTGAAAATTTCAGGGGAAAATTTTAATACTGGACTAAAGATGAATAGAAGAAAATTTATTTCAAACCGACCTCTTTTAAGTGAAAGAACATTTACAAGTAATGCAGTTGAAAATACTATTCGTGAGGTTAAATCAATTATTGCTGATAAGGAAATTGCATGGATGTTTGAGAATTGTTTCCCAAATACTTTAGACACTACTGTTGATTTTGAAATAGTTGATGGTAAAACCGATACTTTTATCATAACCGGAGATATAGATGCCATGTGGTTAAGAGACTCCACAGCACAGGTATGGCCATATATGCCACTGGTAAAGAAAGATGATAAACTAAGAAAACTTGTTCTCGGGCTTGTAAACCGACAGGTGAAATGTGTATTGATAGATCCTTACGCAAATGCCTTTTATAAAGATCTGACTAAAAAATCGAAAAGAAACGATGATAAACCAACTCCTATGCCCGGGGTACACGAAAGAAAATGGGAAATTGATTCTCTATGCTACGTAGTAAGACTTTCTCATCGGTACTATGAAATAACTGGAGATAAATCCGTATTTGATAGTGATTGGGATAAGGCCATGCGACTTATTGTGGATACATTGAGAACCGAGCAGAGAAAAGATGGTACTTCACCTTATTATTTTCAACGCGGAGTTTACAGTATAATCGACACTCCTGTAAAACCAACTGGAATGATCTGTTCCATGTTTCGACCATCTGATGACGCTACCTTGTATCCCTATCTGATACCTTCAAATATTTTTGCGGTTCTTTCGCTTCATCAGCTATCTGACATTTACAATAATGTAATTAATGATTCATTATTTGCTAAGGAATGTGCTGACTTTGCAAATGAAGTAGACTCTGCAGTTAAAAAATATGGCATATCGAGGCATCTTGACTTTGGAGAAATATATGCTTACGAAGTAGATGGTTTTGGAAACAAGGTTTTTATGGATGATGCTAATGTGCCTTCCCTGATGTCTTTAGCATATTTAGGAGCCCATAAAACTGATGATCCTGTCTATAAAAACACGCGAAAATTCTTATTAAGCGATTCGAACCCCTATTATTTATACGGAAGTGCAGCCGAAGGACAGGCAAGTCCGCATACCGGAAAAGAAAAAATATGGCCCATGGGTATTATTCTTCGTGCTATGACCAGCCATGATAGAAATGAAATTATTTATTGCTTAAAGATGCTTAAAAATACCCATGCAGGAACAGGTTTCATGCACGAAGCATTTCATAAAGATAACTCAGATGATTTTACCAGAGAATGGTTCGCTTGGGCTAATACACTTTTTGGAGAACTAAT
>JAGLYY010000108.1 GCA_023131935.1 Spirochaetales bacterium
TAGATCATAAGGTTGCTGCTGACAATGATCCTGGTTTATTAGGAATAAATATTTTACAAGAGGCATAAAAATGATAACAGACAAGAGACTTTATTCTACACTAAAAGCTATTCAGGATGTATATACCGAGCTTATCTTCTATCCGGTATGTAATGTACCAATGAAATATATCGAAACAAAGGAACATTATCGGAACCTTCCCGCGGACATCGGGGAACAGGAATGGAAACCGGCGGAGAAGGGAACTCGCTGGGGCGGGGACTGGGGGTCTGCCTGGTTTAAGGGGAAGGTAGTCCTCCCCGAATCCTGTGAGGGGAAAAAGGTCTTCGCGTGCGCTCTTACCGGCGGCAAAGAGACCCTCTTTCTGGCAGATGGAGTATACAGGGGGCTGTTCAACACGAAATTCAATGAGGACGGCGGCGCCAATGGCAGCCATCTGGTGGTTATGATGACCGGCAGCGGAGTTGCGGGAAAAACATATAAACTTGCCTTTGAAGCCTATGCCGGACACCCCTGTGTTGGAACGGCTCCGCATGAAGGAAAAGAAAAAAGCGCTTATGACCCGGAGACGTACAGAAGAACTTTTGATTCCATACAAATTCTTCTTCGCAGGGATGATGTCAAGGATTTTGTTTTTGATCTGAAGGTTCTTCTGGATCTCGCGGAGGCCCTTGACGAACACTCCTTAAGAAAGAATAAAATCATTTCTGAACTGACAGAGGTCTTTGCTATCGTGGATCAATGCCCGAAGCATGAACCGGAAGAGATATGGCGGGAAAAGCTGAAAGAATCCAGGAAAATTATGGCCGCCCTGCTTTCTGAGCGGAACAGTTCTACCGTTCCCCTGTTCGGTTTGACCGGGCACTCACACATGGATACGGCGTGGCTTTGGACGCTCGATGAGACAACAAGAAAGTGCGCCAGAACCTTCTCCTCGGTACTTAACCTCATGGAACAGTACGGTGAGTTTATCTTTCTTCAGAGTTCGCCATATCAGGCGGAACTGATGAGGGAGGAATATCCCGAAATCTTTGACAGGATAAAGAAAATGGTAAAGGCCGGAAGATGGGAACCTAATGGCGGGATGTGGATAGAAGCTGACTGTAACATTCCATCTGGCGAATCATTTATCAGACAGTTTCTCCTGGGACAGCACGCCATCAGGGAAATGTTCAATACCACTTCCGATGTATTCTGGCTGCCGGATACCTTCGGTTATTCCGCGGCCCTTCCTCAGATTATGAAGGGGTGCGGTATCGAGAGCTTCTGCACAACAAAGCTTTCCTGGAACGATACAACCCGATTTCCTTATGACACATTCATCTGGAAGGGGATAGACGGATCTGCTGTCCTTTCGCATTTCACCAGGATAGACGGCTGGCCCGATCCGAAGGCGCTCACCGATCAATGGCAGAGCATTCAGCATAAGGATGTTCAGGACAGGCGCTACTGCCCTTATGGTTATGGTGACGGCGGAGGCGGCCCCCAGTATGAGATGATCGAGGTTGCCAGGCGTGTTAAGAACCTGGAGGGGTGTCCAGTCGCTGAACATCAAACCATCAGCGCTTTTATGAAGAAACTGAAAGAAGAAAGTCCAAACCTACCTATATGGACCGGCGAACTCTATCTTGAACTTCACAGAGGCGCCCTTACATCAATGGGTAACATAAAAAGGGGAAACCGTAAACTGGAATTTGCGTTGAGGGATGCGGAGTTCTTATGGTCTCTGGCACATCTTCAGAAGAAGGTCTATCCATCTGAAGAAATTCAAAAGAATTGGAAGATTCTTCTCCTTAATCAGTTTCACGATATTCTTCCGGGCACATCGATTCCCGAAGTGCATGACAGGGCCATCGATGAACTTGATACGGGAATCGAAGATACTGACCGTCTTTCCAGAGAGGCCCTTGCCGCCATTCTGAGCGGGAGTACCGGCAGCCGGAAATCAATGCTGATTGTCAACTCTTTGAGCTGGGAGCGCTCAGGGAATATTTCCCTTACAGGGGTGCCCACCAATATGGCCCCTGCCGATCCGGAAATTGTTTACCAGATAATCGAAGCCCCTGACGGAAAGGAAAAGCTAATTATAAACGGACTCTCAATCCCCGCTTTAGGGGCGGAGAAGATTGTTCTTGAGAATAAAGAAAAGGATGAAGGTGGGGAATTACCGAAAGATTTCCATTTTCGTTATGATGGAATGAACCTTGAAACACCCCGCGCATACATTAAGTTCGATGAAGCAGGGCGAATTATTTCATTTATAGATAAGGAATCGGGAAGAGAAATCGTCAGAAAGGGCGAGGCCCTAAATACTTTCTGGTGTGGCGAGGATGTTCCTGTTAGTTATGACAATTGGGATATTGACCGTGATCAATGTCTAAAGATGGAGGAAGAGACACGTTTAATTGAGAAGAAAGTCATTGCAGCAGGACCCCTCCAACTGCGGATTCGCAGTGTCTATAAGATAGGACTCCATTCGACCCTTAAACAGGATATGGTATTTCACGCAGGAACACCTAAGATCGATTTTGAAACAGTTGTTGATTGGAAAGAGAAACACAGGCTCCTAAAAGTAAGTTTCAATGTAAACCTCCTTTCAGACAGGGCAAGGCACGAGATACAATACGGTCATGTGGAGAGGAATACCCACGGCAATCTTTTAACGGACAGGGCGCAATTTGAGGTATGCAATCATAAATGGACGGATATTTCAGAGAGCAGATTCGGAGTTGCTCTTCTTAATGATTGTAAATACGGAATAAGTGTAAATGATAGTGATATACGGCTCACTCTACTGAAATCCGGGACCCATCCGGATCCCAGGGGGGATGAGGGAATTCATTACTTCACCTATGCTTTGCTGCCGCATAAGGGAAGTTTCTCAGTTGAATCGGTTGTTCGTCCTGCCTATGAGCTGAATGTTGAACCCATTGTACATATTGTTAATGGGAATATTGGTCCTTTTGGAAGTCTTCTGTCAATAAGTGAGTCCAATGTGATAGTGGAAAGTATTAAGAAAGCCGAT
>JAGLYY010000109.1 GCA_023131935.1 Spirochaetales bacterium
CGATCATCTCCGTCTTGAGGTTGCGGTTACAAGACGTATTCGTCACCCGGGGGTAATCCAAATTTACGAACTCTTCGAATTTCCCGATGAGGACCTTGTGTTTCTTGTTATGGAGTTCCTTGGGGGAGGGGACCTGAAGACGCTTATCCTCGATCAGGGGGGTCTTCCCGTTTCAGAGGCAATCAGGATCGGGGCCGAGGTGCTGGACATCCTCTCAACTGCTCACAGAAATGGGGTAATTCATCAGGATATTAAACCCCACAACCTGTTGTTTCATACCGATGGGAGCATCAGGGTCGTTGATTTTGGTCTTGCACGGTGCAGCGCTCTTCAGGGTAACTCCATTGGGGCGAAGATTTCCGGTACCCCCGAGTATTCTGCTCCGGAAATGATTGACGGAAGATATGTAGATTCCCGGGCCGATCTTTATTCCCTCGGTATTACCCTTTATGAGGCAGTTACAGGGCGTCTGCCTTTTGTTTCAAATAGTCCCTATGCAACTCTCCGGTCGCAGATGAAGGATCAACCACCACCCCTGAAGCAATGGGACCCGGACATCCCTCCGGGTTTTGAAGAGGTATTACTGAAAGCCCTTGAAAAGGACCCGGAAGAGCGTTTTCAGACCGCGGCGGAGTTTGCGGATGCGCTGAAGAATCTGAAGGTCCGGCGGAAGAGCTATTCAGCGGAGGTGAGGATCTGTCCAGGCTGTGGAATAGAGATGTCCATGGTATTCCCCTGGTGTCAGAACTGTGGTTTTCGCCCCACACAGATTCATCCGGCGAGGAAAGGGGAAGACCCCTATAAGGTTGTCGTATGTGGTCCGGGGAAGATTGGGGAGAAAATCCCCCAGGATAAGCGGCATTCATGTATCAACCTCTTGCAAGGAGGGACTGTTTCTGTTGAGAAGCTGGAAAAGAAGATCCCCCGGCTGCCCTTCATCCTGATAAAAGGATTGAAGAAGAAGAGCGCCGACAGCCTCGTTTATCTGTTATCGCGGAAAAAGATCGAAGCGATTGCCATCGGCCGGGGATATTCCCGGAAGAGGAAAGAGGTATCCCGCCGTTTGAAAAAAAAGGTGCTCCGGATGGTCCCAAGGATCTTGATGATAGCTCTTGGAACGGGGGTTGGAGCAATGTCCGGCATCATGAGGACGAACCCTGTTATTTTTCCTGTTGTTTTAGGAACTCTCATCATTGGGATGCCTCTGGTTGTAACTTACAGATACTTTCAGTCCGAAACAAAACTGCTGGATTCTGGGAATACCTCACTGCTCGCCCCCCTTATTTCCCTCGCTTCGAAACTCTCAAACCCGGCGTTTCTTTCTTTAACCCGTAAGGTAACCGAGAAGATTTCTCTTTTAGAAGAGAAGATTGCTGCCGGGCCGTTGTCCGGAGGTGTGGACCGGGATCCGGGGAAGGTCCTTGGCGGGGCGGTCTCGAATTTCGCGGTATTAATGGGGCAGGCAGAGGAGATTGATTCAGTTCTGCGGGGAGATACCGATGTTTTCAGTCAGGAACTCATTGAGAATACCGATAGAGCATTTCTCGATTCCCGGGATATTGATGAAGCTGACAGGCTTTTTGCTGAAAAGAGGGAATTACTTGGTGATCTTGAAAACAGACGGTCTCTTGAGCAGCAGCAGGATAAAATCATGGAACAGTTACTGCGGTTCTCTTCGGTCCTTGATTCGGTCCTTCTGGATATTTCCTCCCTTGAGACCAATCGATCAACAGGTGTCCTGACCTCAATGTATCGGGCTGTAGAGGTTTTTTCTGATACCGCTGAAGCTGAAAAGGAACTTGAATGGCAATGAGAGAATCAGACCGCTTCGGACGGTACAGGATTATTAAAGAAATTGGGACGGGAAGTACAGCTACTGTCTATCACGCGGTAGATGGAGGTGATGAAGTCGCGATCAAGGTCCTCCATGAGCACCTTTCCAGCGATGCTGTAATTCGTGAAAGGCTGCGCAGAGAGGTGGAGATTGCTCAAAGGATAGAACACGCGGGGTTACTGAAGATTTACGATTTTCTTACCTGGAGGGAAAGAGTTGGCATCGTAATGGAGTACTGTCCCGGAGGGAATCTATCGGGATGGATAGCAGGATCTCCCGGAGAACTTGAAGCCAGGGCCCGGGAGATTTCAGCTGCTCTTGGGGCCCTCCATCGCGCGGGGGTTGTACACAGGGACCTGAAACCGGAAAATCTTCTTATAGGTGAAGATGGGAGCTTGCGGCTTGGTGATTTCGGGTCTGCCCACATCCAGAATCTGCTGGGTCTTACCACATCCACCATGTTCTTAAGCTCGTCTCACTACTTACCATTGGAAGTCAGTCTTGGGGAAAAACCGGACCCCCGGTGGGACATTTATGCCCTTGGTGGAATATTGTACTATGCCGCGACCGGTAAATCACATATTGCTTCAGGGACCTCTTCTCTTCTCCTTCATTCAGCTACTCCGCCTGCCCCATCATCCTTGAATGAGGAGATACCCGGATGGTTGAGTGACCTGATTCTGGATCTTCTCGGGCCCTCACAGAACAGACCTCCGGATGGTTCCGCTCTCCTTTCGCTACTCAAGCGGCAAAGCTTTCAGCCCAGGGTTCGGGAGAAAAGGTGTCTCTTCTGTCATTCATTAATGCCTGAGGAAGCGGGAATCTGTCTCTCCTGCGGGAGGAAGGAGCTGGTAATCATACCTTACCATGGTGAAGACGCGGAATTCCTGGTCCTGAAGAAGGTTTCAGAGGATACTGAGCTCCTCAACGATCTATCGGAACTTCTCAGAGGGCTTTCGAGGAGTCAGACGAAAACGTTTACTTTTCTTACCGATGACATCAGACTCTACTCCAAAGAGGAGAAAAAGCGGGGGATTCAGCTGCCTGTAAGAATCATGAATAATCTTGCTCCCTCTATCACTTCAGTACTCTTCGATCTTTTCAGCAGCATTTCGTCCGGCAAAATTCGT
>JAGLYY010000011.1 GCA_023131935.1 Spirochaetales bacterium
GCTACGGTTCCCAGTCCCATGGCTGTTGCCTGCAAATAAAGGTTCTGGGCTGCATGTCCGGCATCCATGGGCACGTAGCGTATTGTTCCCCTGTTGCCGTAGACCCTGGCGGTTTTCCTGTATAAAGCGGTGAGCACGATGGTTACCGGAGCCTGTTCAATAAATAACTGCTTTAATGCCGCTTCGGCCAGAGAGCTCCTGTGATCTCCGGATTTCACCATCTGCAGAGTGTGGTCCCGCCAGAAATATTTATATATACCCTGCTTCAAACCTCTTACCTTGCCTACAACCAGATATATTTCCAGGGGATAAATACCTCCTGCCGAGGGATGCGATCTGCTGGGTCCGGTTAAAGCATCAATAGTCTTTCCCCCGGCAGACCATAAAAGTTGAGAGATCTCGGCCAGGGTAAGAGCATCATCCCTGAAGGATCGCACGGACTTTCTTTTAAAGATTGCTTCTTCCAGTGAGACTTTACTTGAGTATTCAGGCGGGGGCAGGGCCACGGGATCAGCCCAGGGCTGGGCGCCTGCCACGGTCAATATCAGAAGAATGAGATTGCTTTTTAAAAACATATCTTACAGCCTCCTTATTTAAAAAGGGCAAAAGAAGCATAACCCACCACCCGGGATGTATTGCCTATTCCCGGTACATCCCCTGAATTGGCATATTTGAGGAGCATCGGAGAGGAAGCTGGACTTCAAGCAGTTTATAGGCCGGCGCAGCTACGCCCGCGGAAAAATCATATCCGGCATGAGGTATAATAAGTCCAATCAGTTTTCCTTTAAGGGGTTTCTTTTCAGCTCTCCGAAGTAAGGTGTTGATGCTTTGGTTCAGTTCCCGGGGGCTGGCTCCATAGAAGAGTCCGCTTACCGCGGGCTCCCTTATATCCTGGGATTCGGCTCTGCAGCCGGTGGCAGCTATTGAATACAGCAGAAGGATCAGGAACATTACTCCCTCAATTATCTATTATGTCAGTAGTTCAGCTCCTCTTCAATACCTTTTTGAGGAGAAAATAAGAAGAATGAAAGCAGTGAGTTTCAGCATTACGAGCACTATGCAGGTTTGAACAAGCCCGAGAATGGGCAATAAAAGAACCCCTCCCAGGATGCCTCCCAGCCAGCCGCCGGTAAGATCCAGAGCATTCAGCAAGCCCACGCTCCTGCTGAAATTTGTGCTTTTTTTAAGAAAGATCTTAATGGCCAGCGGAAACTCAGCTCCCACCAGTATGCCCCCGGTAAGACTGAGCAGGTAAAAAAGGGCCTCAAAATGGAATAGAATTCCCATCTCCTGCCAGGTGGGTATGATTTTTAGGAATATAACGGGCAGCAGCATAGAGAAGAGTATGAGACCGGCCTCCAAAGATAGGAAGGTGTGCAACTCTCTTTTTATCCTTTCCATACAGAGCGTTATTACAATCCCCCCGAGCCCTGTTCCCATCATAAAAGCGGTAATAATAAGACCTATTCTGTGGTAGATATAGCCATATACTACCTGGAAAGCAAATACTACGACCAAATCGAAAAGCATGCCACTGAAGCCGGTAGTGACCAGGCAGAGAGAAAGCGAGATTTTAAGCTTATTTTTTGAAAATAGCCAGGCTGTGAATATAAAAATAAAAATCAGACAGAGAAAGATAAAAGGCAGAGTCTTGAGTTCATCGAGACGGCTGAAGAGTTTCTGCAGCCTGGGCGAGAACTGTGCGTTCCAGAGGCTCAGGCTGTAGAAGACTCCCGAGGGGCGGTAGTCCCGGTTAAGCCTGATTTCTGTCTCTATTATGGAATTTATGAACCAGCTGCGCCTTCTTTCATCCAGGCGGTAGTTAATATAAAAGGGGGTTATGAGATTTACCTCAAGTTTCCTGTGTGCCAGCCTCTGGTTGAGCTTGTCAGCTGTTACCGCATCCAGGTCCAGAGTATCAGAGGCTAAAAAGAGATTTGTCTCTCCGGGAATAATCTTTACATATTTGTAAACATCCTTGAGTGTTTTCCAGATACAACCATTGAGCTTTTTCAGTTCTTCGCTTAAATAGGTCAGGGAACCCGGCAGGTTTATCAGGAGAATTCCCTGCTCTTTGAGCCTGGTCTTTGCCAGTGTAAAAAATTCAATTGTGAAGAAGCGGTTTGTCTGAAGATCGTTGGGATTGGAAAGTCCGATCAGGATAAGGTCATATTTCCTCTCCGTTTTGTTCAGGTAATGCCTGCCGTCAAGATAGCGGATGTGCACATCCGGTCTCTGCCATTCGGCTTTAATGCTGGTTGGCGAGAATTCATCCAAAGCCCTTAAAATGAGGGGATCAAGCTCGGCATAATCGATCCTTTTTACCGGGTGCTTGCTGATTTCCCTTATAACGCCCGCGGCTCCGCCGCTGATCACCAGCACCTCCTCCGGCTCAGGATGAAAAAGGAGTGGAAAGTGGGCAAAATCTTCCACAAAAGCTATGTCCGGAGTAGGTATGGTTATTATGGGAATACCATCGGAGTAGAAATCGTACTGATTCTCTCTTTTAGTTACAGCGATATTTCCGAATGGAGAATTTTCATAGTATACGACTTCAAGCTTGCCCCACTGCTTTTTTATTGAATTCCAGTGCAGAA
>JAGLYY010000110.1 GCA_023131935.1 Spirochaetales bacterium
GCAGAAGATTTCCTCCGGAAAGCTGTTGTATTGAAGAATTCTGAGAAGGAAACAACTCCCGATGGAATATTCTACCGGTACACCGGGATTCTGTACCGATTGATAGAAAGAAGCAAAAACCGAGAGCCTGAGGAGGATTTCGCCGATCTCTGTCAGAAACTTCTCAGTGAAGTTCACAAAGGGTTGAAGCATCTTAACTCAATTGAATCCTTCCTCGATACCCTCTCTCTTGGTGAGATCTATGTGGACCTGAAGCGGCTCGAGGGTAAAATAGATAGAACCGACGATTCATTGGAGCTTGAAGACCTCATTAAAAGAAAAGTAAAGCGGCAGGAAGACTACGGGAAGTATCAGGAGCTCGAAGCCCGGTCTACTCAACTGAGATGCCGTCTTATGGAGTTCCTCGGGGTCCTTGAAACCGCTGATAGTCTTCCTAGAAAAGAGTTGATATCCAAACTGGTAAAATTTATTGAGGACTTTAAAGGGGATCAGCGGGAGATGATCTGAATAATCACAGCACTCTTCATCACGCTCTTCATCAGGTTTTCCCGACAAACCATTTTTCTAAATCATCAATAGTGATTTCAGAAAAATCCTTGATTACCTTATCAGCGCCATTTCTCTCAAGCTCTTCTTCGTTGTCTTCTCTGGCAATCCCCAAAACAAGGCCGAAGTTTCCTTTAGCTCCCGCCTGTACTCCGGAAACCGCGTCCTCAACTATGATTGCCTTTTTATAATCCACACAGAGATTATCACAGGCGGTGGTAAAAATGTCCGGTTCCGGTTTTCCTTTCAGGTTTAGTTCGGCCGAAACAACTCCATCCACACGCGTACCAAACAGTTCAAGTAAACCGGCTGCTTTTAGTACCGGTTTGCAGTTTTTACTTGAAGAAGCCACTCCAAGTTTTATGCCGCGGCTTTTCAGATTTTTTATCATTTCGACGGTAGTATCATATACTTTCACCCCGTCATCGGCCAATATCGCATTGAAGGTGCTGTCCTTTTTGTTGCCCAGTCCGCAGATAGTTTCCGCACCGGGCGAATCTGAAGGGTCGCCAAAGTCCAGATTAATTCCCCGGGAAATGAGGAAGGATTCAACCCCTTTGTATCTTGGTTTTCCATCGACAAAGGAAAGGTAATCCTTTTCATGGGTGAACTCTTTAAAAGGTTCGCCGTATTTCTCTTCCCGCAGCCTTAAATAATCGTCAAACATCCTTTTCCAGGCCAGGCTATGAACCCTGGCGGTTTGAGTAACAACCCCATCAAGATCAAAAATAACCGCGTCGAAACTATATTCAGACATAATCAATAGCCATACCTCTCACACAGTTCTATAAGTACATCCTCATGGGTAATACCGATATTCATGACAGTATCATTCCCTGCATAATAAATAAGGATGCAGCCGTCATCACGCCGGATTGCGCCACAGGTAAAAACAACATTCGGTACATGGATATAATCACTGCTTTTTACCTGGCAATCGGCCTGGGATGGAAAGACAATGGGGATGCCGGACATCTTCACCCTGGCCGGATCCGAAAGATCGTGCAGCGCCACCCCGAGAACATAAGGATTGCCATCCATTGTTGAGCGTACTCCGTGAAATATATTTATCCAGCCCTTTTTTGTTTTAATGGGAGGCGCTCCGGGACCTATTTTATCCGAAAAGGCTGAAGGTCCTCCGCCGGTTTGCATGATAGGCTTAGTTGAAATTTGCCATTTCCCATGTTCCAGGTCTTCAGTATAACCCAATCTTATTTGAGTAAAAATTCCACCGGTATCACCCTCCGTAACATCGTTCGGACGAAAAAGAGCGGCGTATTTCCCCTCTATTTTTTCCGGAAAAATGACAACATTTCTCATATCCCGGTCCAGCATGGGTCCGAACCTTTTAACTGAAGAAAAATCTTTGGTAATCGCAAGTGAAACCCGCACTCTGTTTTTTATTGATCCATGGTAGGCACTGTAGGTAATAGCATATCCCTCGCCAATTTGCGTTATACGCGGGTCTTCCACCCCACCGCTTTCGTTTATGATAATTGCTGCCCTATCGAGTTTATCATCGATACAGTCACTTTCGGTTGCCGGCTTCATGAAAGGTTCAGGATCAATACGCCAATTATTCAAACCATTCCTGCTTCGGGCAACACCGAGGACGCTGATCCCGCAGCGAAGATGGGAACGGAAAAGCAGCAGTGTCTCTTCTCCCAATTGGGTAACACCGGCATTATGGACCGTCATTACCTGGAGACCGGGGTCTGTCCACACTTTATTTACATCATGACAGGTAAGGATTGGATTTCCTGGATATCTGATGAAGGGGGTGTTCAAATTAACAGTGGAACTATACCCATCTTCAAATAACACAGTCCGGCTAACAAGTTTATCCATATCTGTTTCTCCCGAAACTCGATCCGAAGCGCTTTGGATCCGATGATTCATAAAATCATTTACAAGCTAGATTGTCAAGCTTTCAAGTCAAGCAGATTATCCGAAGCGCTTTGAAAAAAAGCTTGACACCGTGAAATTCTCATGTAATAGTGAAAATATATCCGAAGCGCTTTGGAAAGCGCCGGGTTATTTCAAGGAATTTATGGTAAAACTGACTGATATTGCTGCAAAACTAAATCTTTCACTCACAACTGTATCAAGGGCTTTAAATGATTACAGTGATGTAAGCCTGAAAACAAAGGAACTTGTAAAAAAAGCCGCGAAAGAGATGGGGTATGTGCCTCATCGTATGGCCCGGAACCTTGCGATGAAGAAGAGTCATCTCGTTAGCCTTTTATATGACGATTACCGTGAATCGATTTCATATCAGTCCTTCACTTTTGAAGTGATCGC
>JAGLYY010000111.1 GCA_023131935.1 Spirochaetales bacterium
AAAAACAGGGAATCACTGAAGAGTATCTGCTATTCACGTGGAGTTGACGGCCTTTTTGTGGTTGGTATCCGGACCGATGATTCCTATGTCAATGAACTGGAAGAGGATTTCATACCGGTTGTTGTTATTGATTACCCTTTAACGGGAAGAAGAATATCCTATATTGAATCAGATAATATAAAAGGGTGCAGGCTCGCCATTGATTATCTTGTTTCAAAGGGTCACAAGAATATCGCGTTCATCAACGGTCACAATCTGGCAGCGGTCAGTAAGATCCGTTTTGATGGATATAAAACCGCTCTTGAAAAAAATGGAATTCCCTTTACTCCTGAGCTTACCATAGACAGCGACTATACAGAGGGGGGGGGATTCAGGGCGGCGAAAAGACTGTTAGAGGAGAAAAGAAATTTTTCTGCTGTCTTCGCGGCTTCAGATCTGATGGCTGTAGGGGCTATTAAGGCTTTAAAGGAAAAAAATTGCCGGGTCCCGGAAGATGTTGCTGTTATTGGCTTTGATGATGTCTTTTTCGCGGAATACTCCCACCCGGGATTAACAACCGTAAGGCAGCATAAATTCGAGATGGGTTATCAGGGGGCCAAATTGTTGCACAAGATAATCGAACATCCTGATTATATTCCCAAGAGGAAAAGGATTGATGTTGAACTTATCATTCGGGGTTCCGCGTAAGTTGTGGGATGTAAACAGGATAACAGCTTTTTTTTAAAGAAATATCCGAAGCGCTTTGGTTGAGTGCCGGATTATAGATTTTGGTTTCAACCGTCGATAACGGCGGAAAAAAATATGGAGGATACTATGAAAAGAGTACTAACCCTTATTATGGTCCTGGCATTTTTATGCGCGGGAACCGCACTTTTCGCGAATGGAAAGCAGGAAGCCGAACCTTCAGGTTTAGCGGAGATGACCGGAGCTGATGCCACGAGTTTCACAAAGTTTGCCGTCGAGGAAGGAGCAAAACTGGTTTTATCGGGATGGGGAGATCAAACTGAACAGAAGATCTATATTGACGCGATAGCCCGCTTCAAAAAGATCTATCCCGATGTAATTGTAGATTACCAGCCGATACCGGCAGATTTCCAGACAAAACTGAAAGCTATGATGGCGGGTGGAACGGCACCGGATGTTTTCTATGTTGATGATCAGCTGATGACAGCCTTCGGCAGCACGGGACAGCTTCTGCAGCTGGATAGTTACATGGCGGAAGCGGGAGTAGCCCGTAGCCATTTCATCGAATCACTGCTAACCATTTTTACCCTGGATGGCGACACCTATGGTCTTCCCAAAGACTGGGGAACTTTAGGGCTTGTGTACCTTCCTGAAGCTTTCGCGGCTGCGGGTATCGCGGAACCGACAGATGACTGGGATTGGAACGACCTGTACAATGCGGCCAAAATAATCTCTGAAAAGACTGATTACGCTGGTTTTGGACAGAACGCGGACTGGGCCAGGTTTGCTCCGTGGGCTTTCGCGAATGGAGGTTCCTATACCAATACGGCTTTTACCAGCGCAACTCTGAATACTTCAGCGGTTAAAAAGGCAGCTGAATTTGTCCTTAAGATGTACAATGATGGTGTTCTTGTAACAAGCGCGGATGTAGGTGCCGGATGGTGCGGAGAAGCTATCGGTAAAGAACTTGTGGCTATGACCTATGAAGGCGGCTGGATGGTTAACTACATGAGGAATGATTTTCCCGATGTTAACTGGAAAGCGGTCCAGGTTGTCAAGGCCCTGAACGGTGTGAGATCGAATGTTATTTTCACAAACGCGCTCGGTGTTAATGCGGGAACAAAATATCCTAGAGCGGCCGCGGCGTTTACTATTTTCCTTACAAGCCGGGAGAACCAGGCGGCAGTAGCAGAAACAGGTTTTGCCTATCCGGCCCATCCTGATCAGCTTGGTCTTATTCAGGACCCAAACGACAAAGCAATTGCAGCAGGCGGGCTTATTGGAAGAGTAGCCTATTGGGGACCGAATACGGGAAAAATAAACGACGAGGTTTCAAGGGCGCTTGAAAGAATATATCTTGGTGCTATGACAATTGATGAATCTTTTGCGGAAGCTGAGAGAAAAGCTAACGCTATTCTCGCAGGCGAATAAAATTTCAACTTAAGGCGGGAGATTTTTTTCTCCCGCCTGTTTATTATTGACTTTGGAGAGAATGTGAAAAAACAGTCATCTTTGAGCGAAATGAAAAAGAGGGAAGAGATTGCCGCGTATGTGTTTTTATCTCCCTATCTATTAGCGACATTGGTATTTACGATCGGTATGCTCCTGTTTGCTTTATACATCAGCCTGCATGATTGGAATTTGTTTCAGAGTCCGGAGTTTGCCGGGGTAAAGAATTACATAAAGGCTTTCCGGTCGGAGGATTTCAGGCGGGGTTTTTTAAATATTGCCTGGTATACCCTGATCGTGGTATTTACACAAACCTTTGTTGCCGTTTTCATGGCCGTAATCCTCTTTAAGCCTATCCCCGGGAAACAGTTTTTCAGGACCTTTTTCTACGCTCCGAGTGTCACATCTTCCGTGGTTATTTCCATGATATTCATCTGGCTTTATCTGAAAACAGGTTATATTAACCTGCTGTTTGGTAAAGTCGCGGAAATCTTCGGGGGAGAATGGCAGAATGTTGAATGGCTGAATAAACCGGACGGTCTTTTTCAACTTCTTGCAAGGGGGGTCGGGGGTGATATCGAATACGGCAAATGGTATCTCCATGGACCGAGCGTTACGTGGATGGCAATTATGGTACAGGCCGTTTATACGACGTCCCCCACATTTATGATCATGTTTCTCGCGGCCCTTGTTAACATTCCTTCATCACTTTACGAATCCGCATCGATAGATGGTGCTTCATCCTGGAAACAGTTCTGGAAGATAACCATGCCGATGCTGAGGCCGATTACCTTGCTCGTAGTCGTCCTGGGTACTATGGGCTGCATTCAGATGTTTGATTATGTGAAGCTTATGACCGCTGGAGGACCTCTTGGTACTACGCTGGTACCTGTATACCAGATATATACGGAAACACTTGGGATAAACGGTCCGATAAGGGCCGGTTATGGGGCTGCCATGGCTTTCATTCTCGCAGTGGTAATATTTGCACTGACATATATACAGAGAAAGTTTATTGAAGAGAAAACGGAGCAGTATTGATAATATGGAAACTAGAATACTTCTTAGGAATACAATACGAATCAGCGGGAAATTTAAGATTGGGCTAAGATATCTTGTTCTTTTAGGTATTTCGGTAGTTCTCTTCGCGCCATTTGTTCTCTCGTTTCTTGGGACATTAAAAACGAACGCTGAAATTATTGCATGGCCTCCTAAGATCTTTCCTGAAAACTGGCTATGGAATAACTGGGCGGATACCTGGAATACCGATTTAGGAAGGGGTGGAACATTCCCGCGATGGTTGTTCAATACATCCTTTCTCGCGATAGTAACAGCGACTTTGCAGGTGCTTTTTTGTGCCATGGGGGGCTACGCTTTCGCGCGGTTGAAGTTCAAGGGGAAGAATATAATCTTTACCTTTATGCTGTCTTCCATGATGCTTCCCGGGATAGTAACCCTTGTTCCCAAATATGTTTTTATGGCAAAAATCCATCTTATCAACACCTATTGGGCCCTCATTCTGCCCGGTTCGGTTGAAGCCTTCGGCATCTTTCTTCTTACACAGTATTTTAAATCAATTCCGGGCGAACTTGAGGAGGCTTGTAAAATCGACGGAGCAAGTTATTTAGACATCTTCAGGAATGTAATTATTCCTCTTTCCAAGCCGGCGCTCCTTACATTATTTATCCTGAAGTTTCAGGCTATGTGGAATAATTTTATGGAAGCCCTGCTTTATTTAAGCAAGGTAAGTATGTGGACTCTGAATGTGGCTTTAATGACCTTTCAACAGCAGTACGTATCACAGAGGAATCTTGTACTTGTCGGGGTCATGTTTAATGCCTTTCCTGTTCTGATACTGTTCTTTTTGTTCAGTAAGTACTATATGGAGGGTGTCTCTTTCAGTGGTCTTAAAGGGTAATAATCAATTCAACAGTATAATAGAATAACAATTAGAAGTTTTTATACAGGAGACATCTGTGAGTATTGCATATAGCATTGGAAAAGATAAATATAAAAACTGGATTGTCGCGGAAACTGATTTCATTCCTGAAAACTCCGGTAAATTTGAAACTATATTCTCCCTTGGAAATGGTTACATGGGACTCCGCTCGGCAACGGAAGAACGATACTCCGGTGAGGTGCGGGGCTGCTATGTCGCGGGATTGTTTGATAAATTCCCGGGTGAGGTTACGGAACTACCCAATATTCCGGATTGGACAAACATCGGGATAAAACTTGATAGAGAAATATTCAGTCTTTTCAGAGGGAAGATCCTGTCCTGCCAGAGGCATCTGAATATACGGGATGGTGAGGTTGTCAGGAATATCGAATGGATGAGTCCTTCGGGGAAAAAGACCCAACTGATATTTAGACGATTTGTGTCCATGCGCGATCTGAATGTCGCTGCTATAAAAATTGAAATCCGTCCTGTTAATTATTCCGGTACTATCGAATTTTTTTCAGGAATTGACGGCCAGGTTTCTAACAGCGGGGTCCAGCATTTCAAAGAGGGTAATTCAAGACTTTATAAGGACGGCATTGTTTCGATTACATCAAGGACCCAGGAATCGAACATCGGGCTTACTGTCGCCGTAAAACATCGCTTTTCCATGGATGGTGATGGGACAGCGGAAGCGGAAAAGGTCCGGACCGGAAGGCGGCAGATTTTTCTCTCATCCAGGCACGAAATCAGGAAGGGTAAAACCTTCCGTATGGAAAAACTGGTTACAGTTTGTTCAACCCGTGATCCTGAATTCAGGGAGAAAGAGGCAATATCAGATAAAGAACTGGAAAAAGACGCGATAGAGAAGCTTAAGGAAGCCGCCGGTATGGGGTATGGCAATCTTTTTAAAATTCATAAAGCGGAATGGAGCAGAATATGGGAAGACGCCGATATCTCTATTGATGGCCCCGATTTTGATCAGCTTGCGATCCGTTTTTCCATCTTTCATATCCACCAGATGACACCGGCGCATGATGAACGAATAAGCATTGCCGGCAAGGGGATTTCAGGGGAGGGGTATAAAGGCCACGCGTTCTGGGACACCGAAATTTTTCTCCTGCCCGTTCATATTTATGCCTCACCGGAAACCGCTAAAAAGCTTCTTCTTTACCGTTATCAATCACTTGCGGGAGCAAGAAAAAAGGCGATGGAAAACGGTTTCAAGGGGGCGATGTATCCCTGGGAATCGGCAGATACGGGAGAAGAAGTGACCCCAAAATGGGGAGGAGTTGATATAAAAACAGGTGAACAAATAAGGATTTGGAGCGGCGATCTGGAACTCCATATTACCTGCGATATAGTATACAGCATCTGGCAATATTTCGAGGTTACCCGGGATTACGATTTTATGTACAAGTATGGATTGGAGATCATGCTGGATACATCACGGTTCTGGGCAAGCAGGCTGGAATATAATAAAGCGGAAGATCGGTATGAGATAACCGATATAATGGGACCTGATGAGTATAGTGAACATGTAGATAATAACGCGTTTACAAATTACATGGTTAAGTGGCAGATGAACAAAACCCTCCGTTTTTCCGGATGGATCATGGAGAATGAGGCGGAAGCGTGGACAAGAGTCACTGCCAAATTAAAGCTTTCCATGGAAGAGCTGGATGACTGGAAAGAAAAGGCGGAAAAAATATATTTTCCTGTGGATAAGGTGACCGGTTTTATCCATCAATATGAAGGTTTTACGGATAAGAAGATGATTGATCTTTCCAAATACAAGGGAAAAGTTGGCGCTATCATGGAAGATTACAGCTGGGAAGACTTGATACATAGTCAGGTGCTCAAGCAGGCTGATGTGGTAATGCTCCTCTATCTTGCAGGTGATGATTTTTCCAGAAAAACAAAAAAGGTAAACTGGAACTATTATGAACCTAAAACCCTCCATGATTCCTCATTAAGTGCCGGCATGCATGCAATTGTGGCAGCTGATATGGATGATGTGGAAAAAGGGTACGAGTATTTTCAGGAATCCATACGGATTGATTTTGGTGAGAATATGCAGAGTTGTGACGCCGGACTTCATGCGGCATCCCATGGCGGCAACTGGCAGGCAGTTGTAAATGGCTTTGGCGGAGTCCGTATTACAAACGATGGAACGTTAAGGATCAATCCCCGTCTTCCGGAAGAATGGAACGGCCTGAAATACAATCTTACATGGCGGGGGACAGTGTGTCGTGTTGATGTCAATAAAAAGGAATTGTTCCTGAAGCCTTTATCATCAATAGAGAAGCCCTTTCAGGTGGAAGTGTATGGTAAAAAGTATC
>JAGLYY010000112.1 GCA_023131935.1 Spirochaetales bacterium
AGGAGTAGAATATGGCTGAAGAAGAATTTGATGTTCATGATTTTGTACTTAATTGTATCGAGACAGTCGATACGAAGAACGATTGGACCGTGGAGCAGGCAGAAGAAGCAGGGGTGTTGGATCTCACTTCGATCCTTCCACAGCAAAAAGACTTGCGAGAACCATGGTGGAGAGTGAGACACCAAAGAGGAACCGGTGCCTGTGTAGGTTTTGCTGCTGCTGATGGGGTGTTAAGATGGCTCTATGTGAAGAAAGAGCTTATCACTGATAAACAACAACCATCGCCCCGTTTCATCTGGATGGCGAATAAGGAAACGGATAACATCACTGCATTTCCGACGACATTCATTGAAACGGCAGGCACACAGACCAAATTAGCCTTACGAGTTGCATTGAAGTACGGTTGTGTCCTGGAAGATGATCTTCCAATGGACAATGGTTTATCACCACTATCTACTGCAGCTTTCTATACAAAGGCGGCAAGGTTTCGTATTACCAGCTATCATAATCTCCGTGATAGCCATAGATTCTGGAAACTTTGGATAGCCTATGTCGGTCCGGTTCTAACCAGACTCGGTGTCGATGAGACATGGGATAAAGCTACAAGCACCAACGGAGTTCTGAAGATTTACAAGCAGAATACGGTTCGTGGAGGTCATGCTGTTTGTCTCGTCGGCTATACAAGAGATTACTTCATTGTTCGCAACAGTTGGGGCGAAAACTGGGGGGATAACGGTTTTGGATATGCTCATTGGGATTACGCCGAAAAGGCTTTTACTGATGCATACGGAGCTGTCCTTCAAAAATAAATTGATTTTTTTTACCTTAATGGTAATATAATGCAATAACACAGATGTTATATTATATGTATTGTCTTAATTCAAGAGGGAATAGTGTCGCCCAGAAGCAAACGATTCAACAGTGAAAGTATAATAAATGCTGCCTTTGAGGTGATGAGGATAAATACCTCCAAGATTTGGATAATACAGCTGCCGGCGTCCACGTGCAGCTGCTTGTAGGCGACTTTCTTGTTTACCGTTGCGTTGTTGCCAATTTTAGCGCGAGACCCAGAAAAACAGTGCCGGCAACCTTGTTCAAGATCTTTTGGACTCGGTAAGATCGATTTGCCCATTGACCAAGAGTACCAGCCAGGAGCGCAATACCACCAAAAACCAATATTGTGGCAAGGATAAACAGGCCTCCAAGGATTAGAAGCTGTAATGATATTAGACCCCTTGATGGATCAGCGAAC
Organism: Spirochaetales bacterium; assembly: GCA_023131935.1. Classification (GTDB taxonomy): domain Bacteria; phylum Spirochaetota; class Spirochaetia; order JAGLYY01; family JAGLYY01; genus JAGLYY01. The sequence goes on from JAGLYY010000112.1 coordinate 1,253, forward strand.
TGCGGTAGAAACGCCAGAAAAAAGATGGAGACTTTGGGGTTTGTGATGTTCATGATGATACCACGACGATACAGCTTCCAGCGAGAGACTTCTCCGTCAGGTTTACTCGGAATCCTTCCAACAGAGGAACGGAAGGCTTGCCAGGCGAGATACAGAAGGTAGCCCGCACCAATGTATTTGAGGAAAGAAAATGCGACTGCTGACGTTTGGAAAATGACCGCTACGCCTAAAGCGACAGCAATGCTGTGCACAATGAGTCCCGTGCACAAACCTAGCATAACGACTATCCCGGCACTCCTCCCATGCATAGCGGATTGCGCCAGCACGAATATATTGTCGGGACCCGGTGCAAGACCAAGTAGAATGGATGCCGCGAAAAATGTTAATAACGTTTCAACTGGTATCATATTACTACCTATTTGAGATGGTTGTACTCTAAAGTACAGGTTCTTTCATTGTCGGAATAGTCGATCACTAAAAGTATTTCCCTAAAAATTCTGTTTCCATTGGGATTTCTTTTTCAAAGAATATATGTTCGTCTTAAATTCCGGTATCAATTAAATCATATTTCTCATTTCCAAATACTAAACAACAATTAATATTTTCTCAATGCTTATTTTCTGAAATTGCAATAATATTTTCTGATATATTCTTATCCCCACAGGGAAATCCTATGACGGTAATCTCTATCTCATGTTGAGAAATACCAACTATCTGAAAAAGAGGTAAGTGCCACAATCGTTCCTAACCTTACCGAGTCTGCTCAAGGACCTGGTCGGTAATCACGCCGTTTCGACCACGGCGACGATGCAGCAACCAGACAACGATCCAGCCGAAGAAGATGAACAAGAATACCCAAACAATCCCAATCAGAACCACCTTCCAGATCCATTGCGTCCATGGCATGATCAATCGTCGGTTGGGTTCCCGCGGTCCTCCATCCCCTTTCATCCGCCCGTGGATCAGGACGGCCAACACCGAAAAGATCACTGCAGTAATACCCCCATTGACGACCAATATCAGGACCAGATCGGGGGGTAGTGCTTCCGGGAGATACACGGCTTCGATGGCGACCATGAGCGTTGTCACACCGTAGAAGAGGAGAAAGATCGCGGATATCAGTCGCCAACCCATCCATCGAGATCGCAGGATTGGCCAGCTGAGAACAGCGGCGTGGAGGGCGGATATGAGCAGGAGTGTCGCCGGCGCAGTCCGTGCCTCCTCCAGGCCTGTCCTGAGCGAAGCCGAAGGGCTAAGCCCTAGAAAGTCAATCGAGTAGAGTCCGAAGAGGATGAAGGCCAGGACGATGATCTTCAGTCCAACTAGAGTGATTTCTTTTGTTTTCATATCACACCTCTCTTTTTCTGGTCATAGTTAGGTAATTTCTGATTCGAGGATAGTCATTCTCTATCTTCCGATTTGTGCTTCAGGTAACTCTCGCTGCATGCCCGATGCTCCAGCGCCGATCAGGGTCAAGCCCAGAACGGCCAGTGCGTGTAGCTACGGCGTCCCGGGTATCCAAAGATCATGCCGAGGGCGGCTCCGATCGCCGACAGCTGGTTTCCCAGGTAGACCGAAAGAATAGCGCTCACGGCAACTGAATTGACGAGGATGCCGGAAAGCAAACCGAACGTCTGCAGCACATGCTCTACTGTTCGCCATTCCTGAAAACCGACATCCTGCGGCAGGTAGCCCACCCGCGCGTGCAACCGCCCATTGGACATGCGAATGTTCGCGCCTTCAATCTCTACTTCTCCGAGATAATCCCGGATGAGTCCGGTCAGTATTTTAATTGTGGTTGTCTTCCCGGCGCCGTTTGGGCCGATGTAGCCGAAGACCTCCCCGCGCTCCAACTCAAAAGAGAGGTCGCGCAGGACGTGAACGCCTCCGTAACTCTTGGAAACCGATCTGAACATAATCATATGTTGCTCCTTATGTGCACTGTGTAGTACGTGACTCAGTGCCTGCTTCTTTGTCATTTTTCTCCTGACCCTTAAAATGAAATCAGGTATCTCATTTCACCTTAAAGCGTGCTGATTATCTTTTCCCGGCTGAACCGTGGATCCAATTTCCCTATTGCCAGGTAGCTGATAAGCAGAATGACTGCACTCAGGATGACTACATAAAAAGGTTTGAACACCACCACCCCGGTAATCTGTATACCGATGAGTGCTATCAGAGGTAACACGACCAGCGCCGAGAGCTGCTGAGCTTCCATGAACGACTTGGATTTCAAGGACACGAAAAGGGTAACCGACAGACCAAGGAGCGATACCGACGGTGCAAGGAGTAGAATAGACGGCAGCCATATCCATGCCTGAACGATGAAGAGCCCCTTGAGGAATAGAGACATGACGTTTGTAACCAGGAAGAAGAGTCCGAAGGAAACCCAAGCCAGCAGCAGGGCAGGAATGAAAGATGAAAGCAGCTTGGCTGTGAGGAATTCCCGGTTCGTTACCGGGGTGTACAACAGAGTTTCGAGGGTTTTTCGCTCCTTTTCTCCCACGACAGAGTTAGCGGCGATGATCGATGCCATCATAACGGGAATGATCATGAAAAACGGAACAAACGTATAGTTGAGAAAGATGTAGCTGGCTTTTTCATTAACACTGCTCAAGGCCGCGGGAATGTCATATACAGGAATAAGCCTTTGGATAAGATCGACACCCGTCAGCATACTTAGATCCAGCCTGAATGCCAGAAAAAGTAAAAAAGACGGAATAAAAACACAGAGCAGCAATGGAACCATGATCATAGGGAGCAATACCGATGGGTTCGATGTTATCTCACGAATATCCTTTTTTATGATTGTTCTTATTCTATGCCAGTTCATATTCATTTCCTCCAAAAGTTTCAAAATAGATATCTTCCAGACTTGGTTGATCATTAGTGACTTCCAATACGGTTTCTCCCCTCGCCATCACTTTGCCAATGAGTCCGTTGATCTCCGTTTCATCCTTGTAGTCCAAACAATGAGTCCCTTGGGCGGTATGGATACAGATGCTGCGCTCCTTCCACATAGAGTCGATGAGTTCCCGTTTGTTCCCTCGCTGAATAAGTCTCCCTTGAGAAATGAATCCAAAGCTGTCACAGATTCCTTCGGCTAAAGGAAGGTTATGGGTACAAAGGAATACGGTAATGTTATCTTCTTTTGCGAGCTGTCTAATGAGTTCGATCACCTGTCGGGCGGATTCCGGATCCAGGACTTGCAGGGGCGTCTCC
>JAGLYY010000113.1 GCA_023131935.1 Spirochaetales bacterium
GGCTATCTTACTAGAGGGCATGTCTACCATAAAGATAGAATCATTTTGGGACAAGGTTACAGTGAAGCTTATAGGAAGGAAAAGGAAATCGGGCATGCTCCAAGAATAGTGATAGATCCTAGAATTGTAGAAGATGGAAGAGAAAAGGTATTAAATTATAAAGGAAAAGAGAAAGTAGACCATATTTTCAATTATATTATTGAGGATGCTTGTGACGGTTATCATTTTATAGACTATTTGAAACCAGTAGGACTACAGATAGGCGTATCCAGAAAGCAATTAATTGCAGAAAGAAACTTGATTAAAGTTTTTATAGAGAATCGTCTAGAATTATACAGGGATGACGAAAAAATAAGTCGGAAATATAGATGGTTAAAGAACTATTTTTCATCAACAGAACATTACCTCGAAGAAGCCAATATTGCATAACAACGCGTATGCAGTAGGATTCCAAGAAGTTCCGTCGCTTCGCGACTACACTTCTTGGAACCTCTGATACGCCACGTTCGGAAAGGGACAACATGGCAGTACAACAAAATATAGTGGATTTCCGCAATTATCGTCCCGCCGCCATAATCTTGATTGATCTAGTCAAACACTCGAAGCGGCCGCCCGATGAAATCCATGTCATCCAAAGCATTTTTGAAGATATACTCACTGATACAATCCAAGATTTAAATATCAACGAGTCCACATTCAACCACACCGGTGATGGATGGATGTGCACACTACTTGGAGATGACAGTGCTCGCGCAATGGATTTTTGTAATCTTGCTTTAACATCTTTGCAACAACGACTAGAACCATACAAACAAGCCTTCCGCGCAGGAATTGACTATGGCATGGTTCACCTCAGGCGAACTTCAGTTAGCGGATCACCATCGCACTTTGAGACTCCAGATATTCATAGTGCCCGCCTAGAGTCAGCGGCTGAGCCAAATGAGATCCTCTGTACGCAGACAGTCTTTGAGATATTCTCCCCACATTACAGTGACATGTTTCCGGGCAAGGCGCTTGACGTTCAAACTAAAGACCGCACACTAAAAGCGTATATTGTCTGCCCCCGTCCTTTGCCTATTGTCCGCGTTATTGTTTCGGATCTGCTATTTGCAGATGAAGAACGCTTAGGTAAGTTGCTACACGGTACAAAGAAAATTCTTATTGTTGACGATGAACCTATGATCACTGAGCTACTCACTGAGGTACTACAACTCTATATCGATAAGGACAGGATTGTTGTGGCAAACGATGGTGAGGAGGCTTTGCGACTCTTCTCGCCAGGTAATTATATGGCTGTTTTGACAGATATAGTTATGCCAAACATGGACGGCATTGATCTATCCCGTAGCATATCAGCAATTGATGCTGATGTTCCAGTTGTAATGATGAGTGGATATTCAATGGGAGACCGTTATACTTCTCTATTTGACGCGGGTGCTGTTCTTGCATTTACAAAGCCAACAACTAGAGAATCGGTTCTTCGTTATCTCGCTTTTGCAGTGGCATTCGGAAGAGGGAATGGGGTCAAGTCTACGTTTGACCCTTGTTGCTAATTTGTCAAAATTCAAGGGGGCATAGAAGTTTAAGAATAAAGATAAAAAATCAGAAGAAATATTGAAATAAGAGGAAATAGATTGCTCATGGGTCAAACGTAGACTTGACCCCTTATCCCCT
>JAGLYY010000114.1 GCA_023131935.1 Spirochaetales bacterium
AATCTTATAATATGAGTAAAATCTTCTTCTATCTTAAATTGTTTTGGTAAGTCATAATCAAAAAGAGGATTTCCTGTTACAGAGATACTTGCAATACGCCCTTTTATTAAACTATAAAAAATTTCATTGATTTCCTGATCTTTAATTTTTCTTTCAGATATTACGCCTCCATACACGCCTGCTATATTGCTAATATACGAACTAAACAGGCCTCTCATTACCTTTGTCTTAATCAAAGGTAAAAAAACTCTTGTCCCGTCATTAAGAACAAATTTCTTTGCTGCTATTGTCATTTCAGGATAGGTTTCGGTAAAAACCTTTGACCAGGTGGGCGTGTGAAAAAATGTGGCATATTCACATTGATCAGCGATTTCATTCCACTCGATATAACTTGTACTTCTAATCTCTTTTACCACCACTTATCCTCTATGTAACACTTTTTTCACTCCCTCAACCACATCCCCAACATCCCCATCCGTCAGCTTTGCCGAAAGCGGCAGCGATATGGTTCTGTTTGATATGTATTTGGCATTGGGAAAGTCATCCGGTTTAAAGCCATATGTCTTCCTATAATAGTCATGCAAATGAAGAGAGATAAAGTGAATCCCTGTCCCAATATTTAGTTCATGTAATTCTTGCTGGATATCATCTCTGGTTTTCTTAATCTTGTCTATATCGATCAACAAGGTATAAAGATGTCTCGCATGTACTGTATTATGTTCAGGTTGCACAGGACATGTAACCGGAAGAGACGAAAAGGCATCATCATACATCTTCCAAATCTCTTCTCTCCGTTTCAAATACTTATCAATCCTTTTCATCTGGTGTATCCCCAGAGATGCCTGGATGTCCATCATATTATACTTAAATCCAGGAAAGAGAACTTGATAGTGGATAAATCCCTCATCTGAATAACGTCGCCATGCATCCTTGCTTAAGCCATGCAATCCATACATCTTAATTTTATCAGCCCATACCTCTTTATTTGTTGTTACCATACCCCCTTCACCGGTAACGATATTCTTTGTAACATAAAAACTGAAACAGGTCATATCCCCTATATTTCCGATTTTTTCCCCCTTGTACCAGCCTTCTATGCAATGGGCTGCATCCTCAATAACGATCAAATCGTGTTGACGGGCGATATCCATGATTGCATCCATATTACAGGGTCTTCCGGCAAAATGAACCGGGATGATAACTCTGGTTCGCGGCGTTATTGCCTCTTCGATTTTTTCTGGATCGATATTCATGGTTTCTCTTTCAACATCTACAAAAACAGGTGTCGCACCTGTATGAATAATAGCATTTGCTGTTGAACAAAACGTCAAGGGAGTAGTGATTACCTCATCACCAGACCTGATTCCTATTACAATCATCGATAGATGGAGCCCGGCCGTACATGAATTTAGTGCCATCGCATATTTAGCGCCCGTATATTCTTTGAAAATATTTTCGAATCTAGCAACTTTCGGCCCTGTCCCCAACCAGCCTGACCTAAGGGTATCAACAACCTCTTGAATTTCCGGTTCTTCAATCAGCGGACTACCAAAAATCAAGTATTTTTCCCTTTTTCTAAACATACTTATCTCTCATGACTAATCATGTTTACAGGAGTTACTGTTCCTTTCCACTTAAATCCTTACCGCTACAGTCTCCAGAAACTCTCTTATTTCCTTATCTTCAGGGACATAACTATTCAGGTTGTTTAGGCTGTAGGTGGTTAGGCTGTAGGGTGTTAGGGTTTGCGCATTGATCGAAACAGGGTGCTCAAAACCTTCTCAGTCTCCACAATT
>JAGLYY010000115.1 GCA_023131935.1 Spirochaetales bacterium
GTCCCCGCGGTCTCTCTCATTACTACCAAGAGCATTCAGGTTAAACCGAACAAAGGGAACCGGGAGCCCATTATTTGTGAACCTGAAGAGGGGAGTTATGGTAATGCCGTTGGTTTGAAAAACCCCGGTATGGAGCAGTTTCTTGAGGAGATGAAAGAGCTCAGAGAGAGGGTGAGTATTCGAAGCATTATTAATGTGTCACTGGCGGGGGATTCGGCGGAAACCTTCAGCCTCCTGGCAAAGACTCTTGAACCGGTAGCGGATATGTTCGAGTTGAACGTCTCCTGTCCCCACACGGGATCTGAATATGGGGCCGCAATTGGGGTTGATCCCTTTCTCGTGGCGGAAATTGTAGCCGCTGTTAAAAAGGTTACAACCCTGCTGGTGTTTCCCAAGCTCACTCCCCAGGCCGCGGATATCCCTGAAACTGTCCGTCTATCCCTTGAAGCAGGTGCCGATGGATTTGCTGCCATCAACACCGTTGGTCCCGAGGTTTATTACGAGACAACCTCTGGCGCGCCGATTCTCTCAAACCCTATAGATCACAAGGGGGGCAAATCGGGCCGCTGGATAAAGGAGCGTGCCCTTGAGGTTGTCCGGGAGGTCCGGGAAACCGCCGGGCCCGATATCCCCATTATCGGAATGGGGGGCATTGAAACCTCCGGGGATATCGAAGAGATGAAAAAAGCCGGGGCTAATGCCTTCGGCCTTGGGTCGGTGTTCGGGAAAGTACGGCAGCGAAACTGGAAAGCCTTCACCGATGCCCTGGCACACTCGAGTATAGAACCGCTTAAAATGCAAGCAATCGGATCAACGAAATCAGCTTCCTCCTATCTGACCAATGGGAGGCAGATGGAATATCGTCCATTCCGGATAATCAGGGTAGAGGACCTTCCCGGTTCCATGAAGATGTTAACCCTCGATGGTTTCCTCTCAAGTGATCCAAGTGAATATGTATTCCTGTGGATGCCCGGTTTTGGAGAAAAACCATTTTCCATCGCGGGAACAGACCCGCTCCGGTTCATCATCAGGGACCGGGGAAAGCTGACAGCGGAACTCGTAAACCTCAAGGTTGGGGACCGGATCTTTCTCCGTGGACCCTATGGTAGAAAAGCTCCCGGCACCGAAATGCAGGAGGTTTTTCTCCTTGGCGGCGGAACGGGAATTGCGGTTCTACCCGAACTGGCCGCCTCCTTTGCCGCCGAAGGGAAAGAGGTGCGGGTTTTTATCGGGATAACTGAATCGGGCGCAATTGATACAGCTGAACTCTTCCCCGCATTTAATAAAAAAGAGGTCGCACAGGTTACCGTTGTCCCTGATAACGGTGAAGTGGGAAAGGTTATCGGCGTCCTGAAGGAGGTCCTGAAAAGGCAGCAGGCCCCGGAAGGGGGACAGGCACTTTATGCTATCGGTCCAGTGCCCTTCATGAAAGGGACAGCCGAGGTTGCTGAAGCAGCCGGGATAAACCCATGCGAGATCTATCTGTCGGTGGAAAAAGAAACCCGTTGTGGTGTGGGAATCTGCGGTGAGTGCGGCTGCGGAGGAGTCCTTACCTGCAGCGAAGGGACCTTTTTCTCCTGGTCCTGGCTGAAAGAAAGGGGAGAGCCGGATGAAGGGAATAATTGATCCCCATGTCCATTTACGGGATGGAATACAGTCGGAAAAAGAGACTCTTGCCCATGGTCTCAAGACAGCGGAGCAGGCAGGGTTTGCGGGAGTCTTTGAGATGCCAAATACAAATCCTCCTCTCACTTCCGAAGAAGCAATTTTCGGCAGGATCGCTAAAGCAGATCATGAGAAATCCCGCCAAAACCTGAAAATCTTTCACGGCATTTACGGCGGAGTTACAGCTCATCCCCGGCAGATCAGTGAGATTGTAAGGATCTACAATAATCTTTTCCCCCGGGTTGTGGGTCTTAAGATGTTTGCCGGGACTTCCACAGGGGACCTCGCGATAATCTCCCGGGAGGAACAGCAGAGGGTCTACGAGGTCCTGACTAAAGAGGGGTACCGGGGGGTACTCGCGGTCCATTGTGAACGGGAAGATCTGTTTCACCCGGAGATCTGGGACCCCTCTAAACCGCTCAGCCATTCCAGGGCAAGACCACCGGAGGCTGAACAGGAATCAGTAAAAGACCAGATTAATTTTGCCGGAAAGGCCGGTTTCCAGGGCATTCTCCATGTTTGCCATTTAAGCCATCCCGGGACCCTCAAGATAATTGAGGAAGCAAGGGAAACCTGTGAGTTTAAGATTACCTGTGGTGTAACTCCACATCATGCTTTGCTTTCTACTGAAGATCAGGAAAATCCTGATGAAAAGGAGGGGATGCTCCTTAAAGTCAATCCTCCCCTGCGAAACCGGGAGGAAAAAAATGCAATCTTCGTTGCACTCCTGGAGGGCCGCATCGACTGGATTGAGAGCGATCATGCTCCCCACACCCTGGCGGATAAGCTAGAAGGACACGCTTCCGGGCTGCCCGGATTTCCCGGCTACCTTTTCCTGATTCAGAGGTTGAAAGCTGCGGGAATTGAAGGAAAACTCCTTGAAAAGCTCACCAGTGGAAAAGTGCTGGAGGTCTTTGGCTTGGTTCCTCACATTGAAGGGCTGCGGGTGGAGCCAGGGAGAAGAAAAGGATACCGGGAAATTGCCGGAGAGTATCCCTGGGACCCTTATGACGTATTGTTGTAAAAAAACATTAATAGAAAGATAAAGAGAAGAGGGTGAAACAACGGGAAAAGATATGGCGAAAGAGGAAAATTTATGTTAAAATCGATGTATAAGACAGGAGAAGGTTAGGTTATGAGAGCTTTAGAAAAAGTAATGGAAATTGATGGTACGATAGATGTCAATCATCATTTGATACTGGATAATGAGGACTTACCCCTTGAAGGGCCGACAAGAGTCAAAGTATTAATAAAACCGGTAGAAAAGAAAGGTTCTGGTTATTCATTAAATGAATTACGTGGAATTATAAAAAATAGTAAAGTTGATGGCCTGAAATTTCAAAAGGAAACGCGTTCAGAATGGGATAACAGAAAATAGATGAACTATTTATTTGACACAAATACCGTAATATATTTTTTAGAAGACAAATTAAGTATCGATATCAAAGATGAGGACATGATCGATATCTCATTTATAAGTGAAATTGAATTATTGGGAAAAGAGGTTAAAGAAGAAGAAAGCAAGGCAATAGAGCTTTTGACGCCGATTTTAACTTTTCCTATCATTAACTAATCAAACAACCTCTTTCAATATAGCGGAATTTGCCTCAGGTGTTGCTCCGGCACGACCGGCTATCCAGGCGCCATATCTATTCGCAGCTTCACTGACCCTGTTTAAGGGACTTTTCTTGAGCAGGTGATGGGCCAATACTGCGGTAAATCCATCTCCCGCGCCCACCGTATCCCTGATTTCAACCTTTATTCCCGGATGCACCACCACTTCATTTCTGCTTAACATTATGCTCCCCTCTGCTCCCCGGGTAAGGCAGACCAGGTCCAGCGCGAATGCTTTCAGCAGCAACCGGCAGTCATGCTCTTCATCCTCCATGCTCTTAAAACCTAAAAGAGCCAGCACAATAGGCAGTTCCTGGTTGTTGAGCTTTACTACGGAGCAAAGCTCCAGTGATTCTGAGAGAATTGAGCTGCTGTAGTAAGACTGGCGCAGGTTGACATCAAAGATGCGCAGAGCATGGTCAGCCATGGAGCGTATAAAACGCCTGATGGTCTCCCTTGATTCCGGCGCACGCTGGGCCAGAGAACCGAAACAGAGACCATTAGTTTCAGCGGCTAACTGCTCCAGTTTCTCTGTCCAGGCAATGTGATCCCAGGCCGTGCCTTCAGGGCAGATTGAAAAGCTGGGCTCCCCGATTGCTGCAATTGTAACCCTGACCGTTCCGGTCGCTGCTTTTCTGTTTATCTGGATATAATCGATTGCTATCCCCAGTTTCTGCAGGGTGTCAAGAATCTCCCGGCCCAGCTCATCACTGCCCACCGAGCTCACCGTCAGGCCCTGATTGCCCAGAACATTTATGTGATAGGTAAAATTGGCAGGCGCTCCCCCCAGCAGCTTACCTTCAGGAAAGAGATCCCAGAGGATCTCACCCAAACCCACTACTTTGAATATCTTTTGCGTATTCATGTAATGCACCTTAATAGCTTCAATAGATTTTTTCCAGATACATGAATCCGTATTCTTGACAAAAAGGGGTACAATACACTCTGAATGAGTAGATAGGTAAAAATGACTGAATTTTAGTTATTCCTTGACACCGCCTTCGGTCATCCCTTTGGCTAGCTGTTTCTGTATGGTCATGAAGAGTATGATAACAGGAAGGGCGGATAACATGGAGGCTGCCATTATCCTGTCCCAGATCGCGTTCTTTGATACAAAGAGTTCTCTCAAACCGATTGGCAGTGTATTCAACTCCGAGAAAGATTTCAGAAAAACCGATGCGAAGAGGTACTCATTCCAGGCAATCATAAAACAGTAGATAAACACTGTTACGATCGCCGACATAGAGAGGGGGATGATTATTCTCCAGATAGTTCCGAGCCGGGAACATCCTTCAATAAAGGCTGATTCCTCGAGGGAAAAGGGGATCGTCCTGAAATAATTCCCAAGCATATACAGGGATACAGGAAGGGTAAGTACCATGTAGATGGTTAACAGGGTTAAAAAAGTACCCACAGAAGTTGAAATGAGCCCTATACTTGAACTGATGGTGTATAAAGGTATCAGTAAAAGGATCGGCCCAAACATGTAGACAAGCAGCACGCTCCGCTGAATTGTACCTCTCCCTTTATAACGGACCCTGCTGAAAGAATAAGCCCCAAAAATCGCGAAAATGACTGAAATTAATGCCGAGGTACTGGCAAGTATCAGGGAGTTCCTGAAATAACGGAAAAAGGGGAAAATATCCGCTGTGCTCCGGTACTTATCCAGAATGGCTTTTTTCTGTTCGCGGGTTAATTCCTTACTTTCTTCCAGCAGCAGTTTTATCGATTCCGGAACATTTTTTTCCGCCTGTCCGATGTTCAGAAGTTCCTTATAGGCGTCGATATTTATTCTTTTAGGAATAAGGGAGGGATTTCCCCAATCCCACTGGTATTTCAGTGAGGTAGAGAGCATTTGTATGAATGGGAATGTACAGAAAAGAACAATAAGAAGCACTATCAGCGTGAAAATGATTTTATGAAAAACTGAGCGTCTTTTTACCATTTCAATACCCTCTTAACATAAATCAGAATGAAGCCAATGAGCAGGATAAATTGTATTAACGCGATAGCGGCTCCCTGCCCGATGTCCATAATCCCGGTAAAAGCCTTAATATAGGTATAAACCGGCAAGACTTTAACATTCTCCGTTAAGAGATATACCTCTTCGAATTTGTTAAAATTCCAGATAGCCCGTAACAGGATGATTGAGCCCAGGAGGAAATAGATTTCCGGAAATGTTATGTACCAGAACTTATTCCAGCTGCTGCATCCATCTATCTCCGCGGCTTCGTAAAGCCCCCTATCTATTGCCTGTAATCTTGCGAGCAGCATTAAGTAGGTAAAGGGAAAGTTTTTCCATATACCAAAAAGAACGGCAATTATTATTGAGGTCTGTGGAGACCGGATAAGATTGAACCGTTCGGCAAAGAGGTGAAGTTTGTCGTAAGCGATATGCATGAAAAGACCATTGACAGGATCAAAAATAAACTGCCAGGAAAAAACAACCGATATAACCGGGGCAACATAGGGTAGGAGGATAAGGCCCCGAACCACACCTCGAAGGGGGAATTCCTGATTCATCACCAGGGCTACTAATAATCCAACAACTGCCGTCCCCATTGTGGTAAAAAACACATAAATGACAGAGGTTAAAACCGATTTCCAGAATGCCGAATCGGTGATGATGTTCTCATGATTTTGGAATCCCAGGTAAATGTTTTCCTGCATAATCTTTACATCAAAAAAGCTTAAGTATACATTATAGAAAATGGGGTAGAGAATGAGTGCGGCAATAATGATAACGGCCGGAAGTATAAGGCTCCATCCAAAGAGAGTCTCTCTTTTCTCTAGGTTCATCTTCTGAAGCAGCGACCCCGGTGCTTGTAATTGGTTTATTGTCATAGATACTCCGAAAATACTCAGTAAATACACTGTAAATAAAAGGAAGACGAGCTCCCGCCCGTCTTCCAGCTTAATATGGATTCTACTTGAGCAGCTTCTTCATCTCCGCTTCCGCCCAGGCCATAGCCTGATCGATATCCATCCCCTCCTGGGTTATTTTGTAAATCATCTGGGGAATGATTTTCTTGGAATAGATGGTGCTGGCAGCTTCTATTCTGACACCTTCCACGATACCGAAGCTTTCAATGTTATCGAGCCCTTCATTGATCTCCCTGATCTTGTCTGCCCCGTACCTGGAGTAAACACCTTTAGGATCGTTCAGGAACCGTTCAGTTTCTCCCACACCTTTAAGTACAGGCATCATGCCTCCGACAGCCATGTGGAGGAAGGTGATGTAGGCATTGGGGGAGTAAAGATAGGTAAGGAAGTCCATGGTTGCCTGGGTAATCCTGGGATCATCCTGCACCGGCATAGCCAGAGAACATACCGCGCCAAACCCCGCGGGTTGTTTGTTATCAATAATGGTGGCACATTTTGTGTTTATTACGAGGTCCGGATCGAATTCAGCGCCATCAAGACCCGCGAAATTGTCACTGGTCAGGGAGCCTTTGGCCACTTCAAAAACAGCGAGGTCATCCATTATAAAGGTGGAATAAAAGAACATAGCCATTCTGCCCTGCAGATAGTAATCCCTGGCTCTCCAGGTCTGAGGTCCCGGGGGACTGTATTTTGCAAGACGGGCATAGTATTCAATGGCCTCTTTCATCTCAGGAGAGTTGAAAATCAGGTTTCCGTCTTTGTCGAATAAACCGGCTTTGTTGGACATCGCGATTGGCGTGAAGCACTGTTCGTCATAGGATTCGGTTTCCATTGTTCCTACAAGAATGCCATACATATTTTCCTCGGGGTTGTAGAAATACTTTGCGGCTTTCTCTACCGTTTCCCAGGTGGTTGGCGGCTCTAATCCCGCTTCTTTAAACCAGTCAGCCCGGTACCAGATTCCCTGAGTCATACCGTGGTAAGGAATAGCGTAATATACGCCAATGTCACCGGTTTCGAAAAGATCCAAAGTACGCGGGAAAAATTTATTCTTCCCCACCTTTGCTATCATCTTTCCCGCGGCATCAGTATCCAGAATCCCTTCAGCACCAAGAGCAACGGCAATCTCAGCGTCAATCTCTAGCAATGCCGGCATTGTTCCCGCTGATGCGGCGGCGCGCATATTGAGGGCCATGTCATTTTCATCAACCGCGACCAATTTGATGGTGACATCCGGATTCATAGCCACGTAAGTGTCGATTAACACCTGAATCGTTGCCATGCGTTCAGACTGGGTTTCACGAGTCCAGAATTCAAATTCAACCGGACCTTGAGCTTCGTCCTGTGCTCCTCCCGCGAAAACTCCTGACAATGGTGCAAGAGTAAAGAGGACCACAAGGAGCCATAATATCAGCTTTTTCATAAAAGCCTCCTTTTATTTTTTGCCTGAAGCCTAAAATGTATGTTTTAGCTCCAAGCTGTTAATTTGTAGAATTACGGATGATGATCTTTGGAGTTATGCACAATTCCTCTTCCAAAGGCATTTCTATCTTTCCTTTTAGTCTGTCGAGAAGGTAGGTAACGGCAATTCGTGCCTTTACGTCGATAAACTGTTTCATAGTGGTAAGGCCGAGGATGCCGGCGAATTCAAGATCATCAAACCCAATAATCCCTATATCATCAGGAACGTGGATAGTATTTTCCTTGAAATACTTAAATCCTCCCATTGCCATATTATCAGAGGCGTAGAAGATGGCATCTGGTGAATACTGCTTCAGAAGGGTTTTTGTCGCTTCGTATCCCCCCTTCACATCCAGCCTTGTTAAGGAGACCATAGAGTTCTCAAAAATGACACCTTCACTGGCAATGGCATTTTTATATCCAATCAAACGATCGGAAAGGTGTTCATCTACCGGATTCCAGCCGATAAAGGCAATTTTTGTATAACCTCTGCTTAAGAGAAACTTTGTGGCATCATATCCGCCGAGGTAGTTATTGTTGCTGATTGATTTTTCTTTATGACACCGGTTCTGCATAATGATCACCGGGATATCAAGTGATCTGAACCATGACGAACCTGCTTCATCCAATTTCGCGGAAAAGATCATAAGGGCATCTATTTTCTTCTGGTGATCAGGGTTTTTCCTGAAAAATTCATACACATTACGTTCGTTTTTCATGTTGATTACCAGGAGGTCATATTCAGTGTTTTCGAGAGCGATCTCTATCTCCCGGATCAATTCCCCTACCTGAGTAAGCCGGATATTGGGAACAGCCAGACCAAGGGTATATTTCTTTTCCTGGTTATCCTGCTTACGGGCGGGAGGAAGGTAATTCAACTCCTTAATTGCGGAATACACCGTCTCCCGTGTGTTTGGTTTTACCAGATCCGGTTGATTCAGCACTCTGGATACGGTGCTGGGGCTGACCCCGGTCATTTCCGCAATCTCTTGAATGGTTACTTTCTCTGCCATAAGTGGGGAAATTATAGACCCGGTAGTGATATCTGTCAAACAATTTCTGAAAAAACAGTAATATCATGAAAATTTCAGAAAAAACATTGTGATGATCAGATCTTCCCACTATACTGAACACCGAATAAAATAGGCGGTACAATGATGAAACAAAAAGAGCTGACTTTACACATCATCTCCCATACCCATTGGGACCGGGAGTGGTTCCTGAACAGCCCCTACACCAGGGAGTGGCTGATCCCCTTTTTCGATTCCCTCTTTCGTATGATGGAAAAAGAGCCCCGGTATATTTTCATTCTGGACGGTCAGACCATCATGATTGAGGATTACTTTGATGAACTGGAAAAAGTGGGGCGGGAGGTTCAGGAGTACCGGGAAAAGATTATAAAGTACACCAAAGAAAAACGGCTTATCCTGGGCCCCTATTATTTGCAGCCCGACTGGCAGCTCATCAGCGATGAATCTCTCATCAGGAATCTTCTGATAGGGATAAAAATGGCGGACCAACTGGGTGGATCGATGAAAACCGGTTGGCTCCTGGATAACTTCGGTCAGATTTCCCAAACCGCCCAGATCCACGCCGGTTTCGGGATTGACGCCCTCTATGTATGGAGGGGAGTCGACATACCACCGGCGGAAGTGCAGACCGAGTTTATGTGGCAGTCTCCCGATGGGTCCCGGGTTCTCTCTATCTATCTACTCGACAGTTACCGGAATGCCATGCGCCTATCGGACCATCTGGATATTCTCACGAAACGGGTTGATACTGTCATCAATCGGATAAGTCCGTTTGGTGCAACTGATAATGTGCTGTTTATGAATGGGTATGATCAGGAGATGGTCCCCGATGATATCGTTTCCTGTATCCGCTATCTTAAGACCCATGGATATAAGGTAAAACAAACTACCCCCGCCGGATATGTGGAAGCAATAATGGAGGCAAAACCTTCCCTCAAGGTTCACGAGGGATACTTTTATAGCGGGCGTTATATTTCCGTATTTCCAGGGATCCTTTCAAGCAGGATGCACCTGAAGTTGAGCAATGACCGGATCTCCCGGCTTATCGAGGGGGGAGTGGAACCCCTATCGGTATTTTCCTGGTTAATCGGAGGATCGTACCCCGGAAAGGAGATAGAAGGCCTCTGGAAGACTCTGTTGAAGAACCATCCCCATGATAGTATTTGCGGTGTAAGTATCGATGATGTTCACCTGGATATGGAGGAACGGTTTGAGGGATTGGAAGTTGATGGATCAAGGTTACTGCACGATCAATTAAGGGAGATAGTTTCCAGAATAAACACCGCCGGCAATAAACAGGCTGAAACGGTCTACCTGGTCTTTAACACCTCCTTACAGAAAAAGAGTGTAATGGTTAAAATATCAGAGGTCCCTGAAGGTTTGAAAATCGTTGATGTGAATAATGAAGACATTGTATGGCAGCATAATGGGGAGGGGGAAACGGAAATACTGATTCCGGAACTTCCCCCCCTTGGTTTTAAGAATATCTATCTAACCAAAAAAGAAACGGTGGACACTAGAAGCATATCACCGAAGGAACAACAGGTAAGAATCCATCAGGACGATATGGTGATGGAGAACGGTTTCCTTAAGGTAAAAGTCCTGGAAGATGGTTCTATCGATATCCTGGATAAAACGAATGATATTCTCTACCAGGGAATAGGGGTGTTCGAAGAGGCTGCGGATGCGGGAGATACCTATAATTATTCCGCGCCCTTAAACGACAGGATTATCCTCAGCACCGGGAAAAAGGCCAATGTTGAATGGATCGACCGGGGACCGTTGTTCAGTACCATAAAAATATCAATAGAAATGGAGGTCCCTGAAAGAATAGATGAATCGAGGGACAATCGATCAAAAGAAACCCGAACTTTGCCTGTTATCAGTTATGTGCGTCTTGAAGCTTCATCCGCGCTGCTGAAGATTAAAACCTCAGTTAAGAATACCGTAAAAGACCACCGCCTCCGGGTCCTCTTCCCAACAAATATTGAAACAGATTTCTCGTATCCCGGGACCCAGTTTGATGTTGTTGAACACGAGATCTCTCCGGCGCCTTATCATGATGAGGAAATACCGGAACATTTAAGGCGAGTACTTATTGGCGCCCGTGAGGCAAGCCCTGTTACCATCTTTCCCCAGCGGGAATTTGTAGATCTTCATGATAACAGGAGGGGGCTCGCGGTACTGAACCGGGGACTACCCGCCTATGAAGTACTATGTGAGAACAATACCATAGCTCTTACCCTTTTCAGGTCCATAGACTGGCTTGCCCGGGGGGACCTCCGCAGCCGGACAGGGGACGCGGGGCCGGAAATTTTTACCCCCGATGCCCA
>JAGLYY010000116.1 GCA_023131935.1 Spirochaetales bacterium
AGGCTATTAGACTGTAGGCTGCCTACCTAATAGCCTATAGCCTATCCACCTACAGCCTTCCTCCCTATATGTCTAGTGAATCTTGGAAACCCACCTCCTTTGGGGGGGGGGACTATCTTCCAGTTCGTTCACCAAATACCCTCTGCAAATCAATCTCCAGTCCGGGAAGAGTATTTACTTTAACAATATCTTTCTCCCCATATACCTCACGTTTATCAAATAGCCCTTTTTCATTGCGTGAAAAAATTTCAATAACTTTTTCAACAGGTTCTACTATCCAGTATTCCTTTACTCCATATTTTTCATAGAGATCATACTTTAATTTTCTATCAATCATACCTGTTGAAGGAGAGACGATCTCTATTATAAGATCCGGCGCTCCGGTCAGACCCTGGTCTGTAAACTTATTATTATCACAACAAACAATTATGTCAGGCTGCAAAATTGTTGGAGACTGATCTTCTTCATCGGGGGTCAACTTTACATCAAAAGGTGCCTCATAAACCTCACATGATTTGCCATAAAGATAATCATAAATTTGATAAAAGAGATTGCCGCTAATCTTCTGATGAATACGGTTCGGAGCAGGACTCATAGAATAAACTTCTCCATTTATTAGCTCCCACCTCTCATTTTCCGGCCGGCTCATATAATCTTTATATGAGTATTTTTCCTTTTCTTTTGGTATTCCCATAAAAATCATCCCCTTTTAAAGATTATGGATTTAGATTGTTATTTTCTTTATATATTATGTAACAGTATAGTCCATATTCTCAAAACTAGCTATTCAGGATCAGGCGGATAGAGCAGTTTTGCTCTTTCGCCGAACTCGGCCATTACAATCAAGTATATAGAGAATTTGCGGCTAATTCCATTCGTTACACCTGTTCTGAAGCGCGAATGTAGGTATTACCCTTCTGTGGCCCTCCTCAATCTTTGCGTTCTCCGCGTGAGATCCTCTTCTTTTTCATGAAAAAATTTCCCTTTCAGGCAAAAAAAACATTGACAGCTCGGAATAGGGGGAGTAAGTATTTCTTTACTCCACGAAGCTTTTGAGAGAGTACGATATCTCCTTATCGGAATTAAATCCCTCCGGATTTACGGTAATTCCTCGGAGAAACGCCAAATTGTTTTTTAAATCTTTCGGAAAAGTAGAGCGGATCGTAATATCCTGTTCTATCTGCGATCTCCTTGATAGAGAGAGATGTATGCCGGAGCATATGGCCTGCCCAGGTGAGTTTCTGTTGCAGAAAATAACGTATGGGGGAAGACTGCATGTGTTGGTAAAAAAGGCGATTAAAGTGGGTCTGGCTGATGCCGAGATAATCACAGATATCTTCCGTAGAAAGGGGGTGATGAAGATTCTGCTGCATGTATGTAAGGGCATTGTCAATCACCGTGGGAAGGTCGGGCCTCAGAGAATGGCTTAATTCGAGAAGTATTCTGTATGCAAGAACACTGCAGATGATGTCCACGTCCGGCGGGCTTTCTGCGATCAGAGATGTCGCCTTTTTCAAAAGACCGGCAAGTAGGTTGGGATTAGAAACTCTTATCCGGTCTCTGCCCCATAGGTTCATGATTCTTAATAAATGGTCCAGAGCGGAACCATCTATTGTAATAAACCGTTTTAAGAGTATATCGGCAGGGCCTGTTGTATAACGATGGGAAACATTTCTGCGAAGGAGGTAAACTTCCCCTTTCTGAATTATGTATCTTCTCCCATCCTGAACGAATTCGGCGTTTCCGGCACGTAATAACTCTATTCCGAAAACCTGGGAGTTAGACCTGTATTGTTCATTTCCTCTGGCCCACCAGCCGTAACCTGCAAGCGTAATTAGGAGAGGCGGAATGTATATGTCCTGTTTCCCGGGACGGTACATCCAGAACCTTTCAAATTTCCTGCTTTTGCTTTTTCGTACAACATGGTCAAATATCATATGTTTTAGTATAGTATATAACATGGATAATGCAACTGTAAGTTATTACTCTATCGGCAAAAATCCTGATTTTTATCAGGTTAATGGAGTATGCTATGATAAGTAAAACCGATCAGAGTCATTTCAACCACACTAGAAGCGCGGATTCTCAGGAAGGACTGCGTGGTAAGATGTACAGACCCATAAAGGTTGTCATGCTCGGAGCAGGCAGTGGATTTACACCAAAATTAATGAATGATGTGCTTAAAATTCCCGGGAACCGGGGGGGCGAGATCGCTCTTGTTGATATTGATACTGAGCGTCTTTTTACCATGGAAAAAGTTATAAGGAAACTGGTTGAGGCAAATGGACAGGAAAAAAAGTGGAAGGTGTCGGCATCTACAAGGAGAGAGGATATCCTTGGAAATGCCGACTATATTGTTAACTGTATAGAGGTAAGCGGAGTCGACTGTGTACGTTTTGACAACGATATACCGCTGGAGTATGGAGTTGACCAGTGTATTGGCGATACCATAGGCCCTGGAGGTCTTTTTAAAGGCTTAAGGACGATTCCTGTCTTTCTTGATATACTTAAAGATTGCGAAATATTTTGTCCCGATGCGCTTGTGCTTAATTACACAAACCCCATGAGTCTGATGTGCCTTTCTGCGGGCAGGGCAGGCAATATGCAGGTGGTTGGTCTGTGTCATTCTGTTCAGGGCACGAGTCATCTGCTTGCAAAGAGGGCGGGAGTACCGATAGAGGAAATGACCTGGGAGTGTGCGGGGATAAACCACCTTGCCTGGTTTACAAAACTCGAACACGAGGGGAATGATCTCTATCCACTGCTTATGGAAAAGGCAGGAGAGGATATCGCCGGTAATCCGTCCAATCCGGATGATGCGGAAGACCTTGTAAGAAAGGACCTAATGCTCAATTTCGGGGCTTTTGTAAGCGAATCATCCGGTCACCTGAGCGAGTATCTGCCCTACTACCGGAAACGCAAGGATTTGATTAAAAAATACTGCAGAAGCAAATACAATGGTGAATCGGGCTTTTACGCGCGGGAATGGCCGATATGGCGGAGTGAGGCGGACGAGAGGCGAGGCAAGATGCTTGACGGCAGCGAATCGATCGAATGGGACAGAAGCTGGGAGTATGCCTCCTGGATTATTGAAGCCCGGGAGAAAGACGCCCCCTACAGAATCCATGGAAACGTAATGAACAACCATAAAGGCGCCGGGCCATTAATAGAAAACCTCCCTGCGGACAGCTGTGTGGAGGTGGCCTGTATGGTTGACGGAAACGGTATCCAGCCGACAGTCTACGGGAAACTTCCTCCTCAGATGGCGGCTTTATGCAGGTCGCATACGGGGTTCTACGATCTTGCCGCGCAGGCAGTGATTGAAAGAAGCAGGGAAGCGGCAATTCAGGCGCTGATGCTCGATCCCCTGACATCCGCGGTTTGTTCGCCATCTGAAATAAGGGAGATGACGATCAGGTTGTTTGAAGCGGAAATAGAGTATTTGCCCGATTACAGTTAAAACGGCTTACAGAAATATCATATCATTCCGGCGGTTTTGTCTATGGGTTGGTTGAATATCACATGTTTGTATAGTGTAAATAATATTGTTTTATGAGTGTTATATGATATTCTGCTTTTAAGAGTAAGAGGGGCGATTTATAACTTCTCTTTCAAAAAAAATAAAGGAGTTTTAAATGAAACGAAAACTGATTGTTTTTCTGGTTCTAGCTATTGCGCTGAGCACAATGGCTTTTGCAGGCGGTCAGCAGGAAGCGAAATCCACTGAGAAGGGGACCACGACTATCTCATACGCTATATGGGACAGGAACCAGGCCCCGGGCATGCAGGCTATGATAGACCGGTTTGAAGAGTTGAACCCCGACATCAAAGTGTCACTTGAAGTTTCAAACTGGGGCGAATACTGGACCAAGCTTGAAGCAGCTACTATGGGTGATGTTATGCCTGATGTATTCTGGATGCATGCAAGCCGCATTCGCATGTATGCTGACAACGATAAATTAATGCCAGTTGGAGACAGGGTAAAGACAGATCCGAATATGGATTATAGTAATTATCCCGAAGGTGTTGTAAAAATCTATGAAATAGATGGCGTTAATTATGCAATTCCAAAGGATTTTGATACAATCGGGCTATGTTATAATAAAAAGATGTTTGACGTGGCAGGAATCTCCTACCCGGATGAAACCTGGGACTGGAATAAATTTCTTGAGGCTGCAAAATTATTAACAGACGAATCAAAGGGAGTCTATGGATTTGCCGCAAACGCATCCGATCAGCTCGGGTATTATAATTTTATATATCAGAATGGCGGATATGTTATAAACGCAGCAAAGACAAAATCCGGTTTCGATCTGCCGGAGAGCATTGAGGCAATCCAGTTCTACCATGATTTGATTCACAAACATCATGTATCGCCGACAATAGAGCAGATGTCAGATACAAAGCCTGGAACCATGTTTGCATCCCGGAAAGTTGCCATGTATTTTGTAGGATCATGGTTAATATCAGGTCTTGCCAAAAATGAAGTAACCAGAGAGATGGCTGATATGGCTGTTCTTCCCAGAATGGTAAAGAGTGCATCCATCTATAATGGGCTTGGGAACAGTATAGCAGCTTCAACGGAGCATCCAGAGGAAGCATGGAAATTTGTAAAATTTCTTGGTACGGAGGAGGGCAATCTTATTCAAGGGAGGAGCGGGGCTGCTATTCCGGCATTTAAAGGAACACAGGAGCCGTGGATTAGCTGCAGAACAGAGTTTAATGTAAAGGTATTTGTCGATATGATAGATTATGGTGTACCGTATCCCACATCCAAAACAGCTCCCAGATGGAGTAGTTTACAGAAAGAAACGATGATTCAAATCTTAAGTGGAAATGTTGAAGTGGAAGAAGGATGTAAAAAGATCGCGGCAGAAATGAATAAGTTGCTTGTGACTGAATAGACGGCATTCCACTGCAGCGTGGTTGTGGTTGAGAACGCGGAAAACCGCAACGGAGCACAGACAGTAGAAAGTTAGAGGTAAGCGGCACTGTACATTCCGTGCCGTTTGCCATTTCCCCTATTATTATAGGAGGCGGGTATATTGTGGGAACAGCAATAAAAGAACAAGCTTGCATTCCGAAGAAAATGAGAATAAAGATAAAAAGGGCGGATATCTCAAAATGGGGCTGGGCATACTTAATGGTTGCGCCAACAATGATAGGGCTTTTTATCCTGAATATCTGGCCAATAATTCAAACAATATACTTTAGCTTCTGCAGCTCGGGTGATTTCGGAAAATATGAATGGATGGGAACTGACAACTATGCAAGGATGGCAGCAGATGTTACCCTCTGGCAGTCAACTTCAAATACATTTCTTTTTACCATTCTCAGTGTTCCGCTTGGTGTGTGTCTTTCATTACTTGCGGCGCAATTGTTAAATACAAGCATAAAGGGTAAGACGATCTATCGCACAATTTATTTTTTACCCATAGTATCCGCCCCCGCTGCGATTGCCATGGTATGGAAATGGCTTTACAATTGTGATTTTGGATTGATTAATTATATACTGTCATTTTTTGGGATTGATGGACCTGGATGGAATACCGATCCCGGATACGCCATGATATCCATTGCAGTTGTGGCGATCTGGTCATCGATCGGCTACAATATGATTATTCTGCTTGCAGGCCTGCAGAATATTCCAAAAACGTATTATGAGGCTGCTGAAATAGACGGAGCAAATCCTTTCAGGAAGTATTTTTCCATCACGCTTCCACTGTTATCACCCACATTATTTTTTGTAATTATTATTTCGGTAATGGGTGCTTTAAAGCAATTTGACCTTGTTTATATGATGACCGGGTTTAAAAATCCTGTAATAACTCAAACCCGAACGCTTGTACACTACTTCTACACCCAAGCATTTGATATTAGCGACAAGGGGTATGGTTCTACCATTATTGTATTCCTTTTTATTATTATCATGTTTGTGACATGGTTACAATTTAAAGGTCAGAGAAAATGGGTCCACTACAATTAAAAGGCAGGCGGTGAATGAATTGAACTTTCAAACAATGAATATCGATAAAATGAAAGAAGAGAATATCAACAAAATCCTTGTACATATTGTTCTGATTATAGGCGCCGCTACCATGTTGATTCCCTTTATCTGGATGATTTTAACTTCACTAAAATCTTTCCATGAAGCAACAAGTGTTCCACTGACAATTTTTCCAAAAACGCTGAAATTTGAAAATTATTCCAGTGTAATGGAAGCCCTGCCTTTTATGTATCTCTATTTTAATACACTTATAATGATTGCGGCCAGAATCGTCTGCGCTCTGGTATTCAGTTCCATGGCAGGATACGCTTTTGCAAGGATAAAATTTCCGGGAAGCAAAATACTCTTCTCTCTGGTGCTGGTTCAGATGATGGTTCCGTCACAAATTTTTTTAATTCCGCAATATCTTATTGTATTAAAACTTGGCTGGCTGGATTCAATACCCGCGCTGGTTGTGCCGGGGTTCGTAAGCGCTTTTGGGACATTCTTATTAATGCAATTTTTTAAGGCGCTTCCGGCCGAACTGGAAGAAGCCGGCGTCATAGAGGGATGTTCTCAGTGGCAGATTTATGGACGGATAATGCTGCCTCTGGCAAAATCATCTCTCATAGCGCTCGGTATTTTCACAGCTCTTTTTGCCTGGAAAGAGCTTATGTGGCCATTAATTGTTAATATGTCATTGAATAAACTTACGCTTGCCGCGGGACTGGCATGTCTGGTTGGACAGTATGAGGATATCACCGATTTTTCAGTTCTCATGGCAGGGGCTTTTATTGCAATCTGGCCGATGCTCTTGATCTTTGTTATTTTCCAGAAGAAATTCGTAGAAGGCATAGCTTTAACGGGTACAAAGGGTTAGGGATTGAGACCGCGGGGCAGCCACAATTGGAGTTGCGAGGCTGCGTGCTGCATGCATCTCCCGTTGACTATTTATCAATTGAGGACCCAGAGTTTTTCCAGTAGCGCGGATTGGCAGTGAATTCTTCATTGGGAAGATGTTTCTCGACCAAAAGCGCAATGACTTTTCCGTGAAATACGTGCATCATCGCTTCCAAACCTCTGAAGGGGAAAACCCTGTGGCGGATGAATTCATCGGTATGCATGATTGGGCTAAAAATGTGCTTACCTACCCCATTATGAAACAGGCAGCCGGGCTGACAGTG
>JAGLYY010000117.1 GCA_023131935.1 Spirochaetales bacterium
ATATCCACCTGATTTCCTTAATATACAAGAATTATTTCTTGTATACTAGTACAATTACCGCTTAACAGCAAGGCTAATAAAAAAAATACCGAAATTTAGGTAGCTATCACCTCTATAATTGATGCTATACCGATTTTTCGTAGTATAGCAGCTGATATGCCTGCAAAATTTCGAGGTCATTAGAGGCTATACAGAAAAAATGCCGGTATATTGAAGCAAGAACCGATTTTTCGCGGTATATCCTATCGCAGCTATCCGCAACTAAAAAAAGTAACCGCGAATTAACACAAATAAACGCAAATGTTATGAAAGTGATCTTAATTATAATATTGCCGGCTATGAGAGAGAATCTACAATATTAAAATTGAAAAAGTCTATCTAGAATCACAATGAAAATTTACGTTCATCCGCGTCCATTTGCGGTTTTTCTCTATCATTCATATTTCTATAGCATTTCCTGATGCTGATTATCAGAAAGCTGCTTTGTCGATGACTCTGAGAATTCACTTCACTTTTAATGATTAATATGATACTATATAGTATGCTATAATTAAGTAGCATACCAAGAGGTAACATATGAACACCCCTTTTCAATTTGGGAAAATGGTTTCAGGTTCGCACTTCACCGATCGCGAAGAGCCTCTTAAATTGCTTTCAGAAAGCCTGTTGGGAGGTATTTCCACAATACTAATCTCTCCCAGAAGATGGGGAAAATCCTCACTGGTTCATAAGTGCATGAATGAAGTGTTCAGTTTAAAGACTAATTATCGGATAATAATGATAGATCTTTTTAGGCTTCGCACAGAAGAAGAGTTTCTTGAAGCTTATGCAACAGAAGCCATTAAATGCTCTACCAACAAAATCGAGGAATTATTGCTCAATGCAAAAAACTTTTTTAAGACAATTATACCTAAAATAACATTTTCCCCCGGTTCAATGGGAGATTTCTCCTTGAGTTTCGATGCGAAAGAGATAAAAAAGAACCGGATGGAAATACTTGATCTTCCGGAAATAATTGCAAAAACGAAAAAGATAAAAATGATTGTTTGTGTTGATGAATTTCAGAACGTGCTTAGTTATGAGAATTCATCTGCTCTTCAAAAAGAATTACGATCCTCATGGCAGAAACACTCTAATGTTACCTATTGTCTTTATGGAAGCAAACGTCACATGCTGAGTGTGATTTTCAATGATTCCTCCAGTCCTTTTTACCGTTTTGGAGCGGTATTCTTTTTGCAAAAAATTGAAAAAAAATACTGGATACCCTTTATTACTCAGGCATTTGACAGAACTGGAAAGTGCATTTCCATAGATCATTGTGAGCACATAGTCAACGCAATGCAGGATCATCCCTACTACGTACAGCAATTGTCCCATCTGGTATGGATAATGACGGAAAAAGATGTTGATTCAAGGATTGTTTCTTCCGCACTGGATCAGATAATTGATATGAACAAGCCATTCTTTATCAGAGAATTCGAATTATTAAGTGTCAGTCAGGTACATTTCCTTAAAGCAGTTTGTGCCGGTGAGACTCATCTGAATGCCTCTGAAGTATTAAATAAATATAGCTTAGGGACATCGGGAAATGTTAGCAAGAATAAAAGGGTACTGGAGCAAAAAGATATGATCGATATCGATCAAACAATAATTTCATTTATCGACCCGGTATTCGAAATATGGTTCAGAAAATATATTTTATAAGGATCGCGAAGAAAGCAAACTTTGACTAGAATATCCAAACCTCATCTCTATTTATTCCTCCGTCCCCATATCCCTTCGAAAGGGCTAAGGGCTTTAATCCACTCCCTTTAATAAAGTGAATATTACTGTAAGCAACCAATCTCCCCCTTTGGAAAAGATCGAGCTTTTTCGCTACCTCCTTCAATAAACGCCTGCGGAAAAAAGGGACACTTTCGTTCTCCCATCTCGAAGAGATTTCGGGGATAGGCCCCGGCCGGAGCAAGAAAATACTCGAAGCCTTCGGTTCAATTAAAGGAATTCTTGATGCCGATACTGACGCGGTAGCTAAAGCCGGAGGAATCAGCCTGAAGCTGGTCACGGAGGTGAAGAAGTCTTTAGGGAAGAAAAACGTAAACCCGGGAGGTGAAGAGGGTTGAAGAGGGAATAACAAGAATGATGAAAAAAGGGGTCTAAAGACCCTCACTTAAAGGGAAAAAACCTCGAACCCCGTGTCGATGAAACAAGGATAGAGGGGGAACAGGTTCTCCTGCTCCACAGTCCAGGATTTTGCCTGCCCCTCAGGATTCATTTCCATGTTTAAAATTACCTGTTATTTTAGCAAGAATTAATTGAATTTGATGGTCAGATTTATTAACAATTTTGGAAAGAAATCTTTTTGAATCATTTTCTTTTATTATCATAATCTGCTTTTTCCGCCAAAAAATAATGACCTTATTAGATTTTGTCAATCTATAACTGAATGGATTTTCTTTCAATCGGCCTTTCTTATCAATATTCGCCATTAGTTCATCCTTTCCTGACAGGTTTGCAAAACACAAGAATGCAACAATCCCTTTTTTGTAAATAACGAGCTGAAAACGCGGGGAGCCCATTAAAATCATATTACCATGATGACTCCACTTGGGAAAACCCGGTTGAAATGGTGAATTCCGGGCATGAAGTATCATTTCATTGTTTCTTCGATGTTGTATAATTAGCAGCGAATAGCAGATGCTAATACAGGAGGAGGGTGAACCGTGAAAGCAGTAGTCTTAAATGGCTCAGAAAAGGGTACCAGCATTCTGGATGGGGCGTATAAAAGCATCCTTGATGAACTCACCGCGTTGGGATGGGATGTTGAATCATTCATGCTTCATGATATGAAGATTCACCACTGTCTGGGCTGCTTTGGATGTTGGGTAAAAACGCCGGGGATTTGCGTTATCGACGATGCCGGACGTGATATTGTAAAAAAGGTCATCCGGAGCGATTTGTCGGTGTTCCTCACTCCTGTAACCTTTGGGGGCTACTCTTCGGAATTGAAGAAAGCTTTGGATCGCATTATCTGCCTTATTTCCCCCTTCTTTAAGAAAATCAATGGGGAGGTTCATCATAAGCACCGTTATGACAGGTATCCGCGAATGATGTATGTGGGGGTACTCCCCCGGGCGGATGCTGAGAGCGAAAGGATATTCAACACACTGGCCGACCGTAATGCCCTCAATATTCGGCCTCCAGCCCACGCCAGCGGAGTGATTATAAACAATCAAAGCAAAAAGGAGATTCGGGAAGATATTCAGACCCTTTTGCGTATGGTGGAGGTGGAGAAATGAAGTCAAATGGAAGGGTCCTTCTCCTGGTTGGAAGCGCCAGGCGGCCCCGAAGCACCTCTGAGTCCCTGGGAACCTATCTCCTCGAAGGACTGCGTAAGAGGGGGTTTGAAACGGAGACATTGATAATTCCCAAGATTTTCGGTTCTGATGAAGCGCGGAATGCCTTGCTTGCAGCCACCGATCGGTCTGACATCCTCCTCCTTGCCTTTCCCCTTTATGTCGACAGTCCACCGGCTTTGGTTATAAAAGGCATGGAACTCATCAACAGGCACCGCCATGCCGGGCAAGAGTTAAAATCCCAACGCCTGCTTGTCATTGTAAACTGCGGTTTTCCCGAAGCCCAACACAACAATACGGCAATCGCCATCTGTCGACGTTTTTCACAGGAAGCTGGATTGGACTGGGCAGGCGGCCTTTCCCTGGGTGGTGGAGCGGCTATATCCGGTCGGCCGCTTGTAAAGATGGGAGGTATGGTTCGGAATGTAATCAGGTCTCTTGATCTGGCTTCCGATGCATTGGCCGAGGGTAACCCGATACCCCGGGAAGCGGTGGACTTGATGTCAAAGCCTCTCATCCCGAGCTGGGTGTACATGTTGCTTGGAGCTTTGGGGTGGAAGCGGCAAGCGAAAAGGTTCGGAACAAGGAAGAAGCTGTCGGACCGCCCCTACTGAAGGATTCATCTTAAGATAGTTGGTAGCTAATGCTTTTTAGTGTTATTATTAAGCATGGAGGAATTCTATGGCAAAAGGTAAAGATAAGGCAAAATCAAGCGACAAGAAGAAACCACAACATACCCTAAAGGAAAAACGGAAGGCCAAAAAAGAGAAGAAATCTCAAAGGGATTGATGGTCCAGCCATACTAATACTGTTGGATTTCTTTTAAAAGATGTATCATATACTCCGCACGCTATCGTGTGCGGAGTATGCATCGTCAATTACACTCCCTTTCACTGTAACTCATTTTGAGTGCCCCAAAGCTTATGGTTACTCAAGTGATCCTCCATGAGTATCCTTGTAATACCCTTAGAAGGCGGTTTCGTGCTAGTGAATGCCTGTCAAAACCCCTTAATAATTCAGACCCATAAGCTTTGGGGCACTCTATAACTCATTGAAATCGTAAAATAGCTGCCTGAAAATTTTCGTTTTGCATTTACACCTATTCTCCAGTAAAGTATCAGTAATGGTAAGATAAACCGATTTCATAACCTTTAGGAGACGTGGCATGAAACGTTTGTATATCCTGACTCTCTTTTTCCTCCTGATTATCGGGGGCATCTGGGCTGAGCGAATCAATGTTGTGACTATCAATGTCTGGTCCGGGCTGACCTACAAGGGGATTTTCAGTATGAAACCCTATGAAGATCGCGGTGCCCGGGAATTCCGGCATGATCTTCTGAAAAAGGAGCTCCTCGACCTTGCCCCCGATATTATCGGTTTGAATGAGGCGAATCCTCTGCCCTCATATGCCGGAACTCTCGCGGAGGATTTGAACATGGCCTACATCCACCATGTCGGCCTTGGAGGCGTCAGGATTGGCCCTGTCGGGCTGCCCGTCAATCTCCGGGAGGGAGATGTTATCCTCGCCCGCGAGGACCTCGAATTGGAATACCTCGGCCGAAAGGCCCTTACCGGTGGGGCTGTCGGTAATTTCTTTACCTTTCATTTTGGTGATGCTACCCAAATTGTTGCTGGTAAGATCAGGGTTGGAGGGAGAGAAGTTTTCATTTTCATTACCCACTGGCGGGCCTCACCCCAGGCAAACCGCGCTACCCTTTCTGATATGACCAACAGATATCTCGCGGATAAAATGGACGCGGATGAATACCTCAAGGAACTCCGGGATGCGGTAAAGGGCTCTGAGCTCAGGATGCAGGAAGCCCGCCGGACCCTGGATTATATTAACGAACTTGCGGGCGAATCCCCTGTTATCCTGATGGGAGACTTTAACGCCCAGCCCGGCTCCCCGGAAATTAAATTCCTCATCGATGGGGGATTCAGGGATGCCTGGGCCGGCAAGGGGGGGGGCTATACCTGGGACGAAGCAAGGAACACAAACATCATCCAGTATCAGCTTCCGGAAGACGCGACGGGTACTCGTCGGGAACGGATCGATTATATCTTCATCAGGGGGGATGGGATCCGGGTGATTAGCAGCAGCCTTGTGTTTGCCTCTTCCACCTACAATGTGCATCCATCAGACCATTTCGGTCTGCGGGCCCGGCTGGATATTTCCCCGGCTTCCCGGTAGAAACCTCTCGTTGAAGGAGTCTTGTTGAAGGAGAGGGGGGTGTTTAATTCCAGCGGTTCTCAGAACTGCCGGTAGGGGATAACCTCATTGACCTTCAGCTTTATCCTGACCGTGGCCACATATTTCCCCGAGTCGATGATGATATAGGGAGCTTCGAGGAGGAGGACCTCGCCGCTGATTTCTCTGGGTTTGTTCAGAACGCTCATTCGAAGCCTGCTCCGGATAGCCTCCCTGATAGCATCTTCGATGGCTGTGATTTTTTCACCTCTCCCTGAAAAAATGTCCCCCGTTCCCCTGGCTCCGGCGGAGGGAATGGTATTGCTTAGCCAGCGGGTCCTCCGGCTTTCCTGGTATTGATTCAGGTAGTACCGGATAAAAGCGAAAAATTTCTCACCTTCGGTCCGGCCCTGGGAAATTTTGAGTCCGGGATCCCCCCAGGGGATCTCCGCGATCGGGGTGATCTGGAAGAGTTCATCAATCTTTCTTGTATTATCCCGTGGGGTATATAAAAAGGAGTACCCGTAAATCATACCGGAAAAGACATACCTGGCTTCTTCAAGAATATAGCTTGCGGCCTCATCATAAGTCAGGGGGGTGCCCGCATTCTGCAGGACAGGATCGAGACGGCACCAGAACTCCTCCTGAAAAAGGATCTCCTGCCCGGACACTGCAAAGCCGGGCAGGAGAATCAAGAGAATGGTTGTCAGAAACCTTTTCATCAGCTAGATTATCGGCTACCAGCGTCGATGCTTGCCGAAGAAAATCTGCAGGGGATTGATTTTCAGTCTGACAATAAAATAAAGATAGGCGAAAGCAAATCCCGCTAGATGGGTGAGGTGAGCGACCCCAGTTCGAAAATTCATGAAATGGGATGCAAGTGCGATAACCGTAAATCCTATCACCAGAACCGGGGCCCTGATCGGCAGGATGCCGAAGATGTAAATCCGGGCATCAGGGAAAAAGGTGGCAAATGCCAGGAGTACCGCGTAAACCGCTCCGGAGGCCCCGAGTAGGGGTATCCAATAGGCGCCGGTAGAGACGAAAGCAAAAAAGGAGAAGATCCCCGCGGCTATGCCGGTAAAGAGGTAAAAAAAGAGGAATTCGGAGCTTCCCATTCTCTTTTCAACCTGGACCCCGAAGAAGAACAGACCAAGCATATTGAACAGGATATGGGAGATGTTAGCGTGGGTGAACATGTAGGTAACAAACTGCCAGATCCAGTATCTTTGGATTATGTAGCCGGGGATCAGGGCGAAATAGCCTCCTGTGTACCGGGAAAAGCTGGTGATCATGAAAACAATGATGTTTATTCCAATAAGATACATTGAGGCATTGTAGTACCGGTAGATAAATGGTTTCTGTAGCAATTTCATAGATAGAAAGTACGGAGTTTTACCTCTCCCGTCAACTTTAATTATCCGATTGCTTCCACCCCTTTTCGCTGAACACAGTAGTAGAGGAAGGTTTGCAGGAGGATCCCGTGGGCTGCTGTTCCTCCGGTTCGCAGAAGGCCATCGTATCGGGCTGTCAGCATGATGATCCTTCTTAAATCCCGGGCTGTGTAAACCCGTGCGGCTTCAGTGTAGAGCCGTTGGTTTCGTTTTCCTTTTATCGCGGCTGACCGGTGGGCTTCATCGGAGGGTACGCCTTTATCCAGCAGGGTCCGGTAGGTAAGGAGTCTCCGGAACTGCCAGAGCAGGCCGGCAAGGAGCTGTACCGGCTGCGCATCGGCGGAGAGTTGTATTTTTTGCAGTATTTCCAACGCCCCTTCGAAATCACCCCTGGCTATTACATCAAAGAGGGAAAAGACATTTTCCTCTTTACTATGGTAGAGGTATTCCTCAATTTCATCGGTAGTAATCCTGCTCCCCTCATTAAAGAAGAGCATCAGCTTTTCACATTCTTTTTTCATTTCGAGGGTGCTGTTCTGAATGAGGGAAAGGGTGAGTTCCACCGCTTCTTCGTCGATAGAAATCCCCCCTTTCCTAAAGAAATTGATAATCCATCCCCTTTTCTGGTTTTCGAATAGCTCCCAGAAAATCTTCGTTCGTTCCTTTGGGAAAAGTTTTGACAATTTCTGATCAATTTTTGTTTCATCACTCAGGAAAATGAGGGTTGCTTCCCCGGACGGGTTGGACAGATATTCCGCCAGGAGGGTGGTATC
>JAGLYY010000118.1 GCA_023131935.1 Spirochaetales bacterium
AGTTTCAAAGGGGTAAAACTTGTATTCTTCCGGAAGAGATCCGGTTTTTTGAGCTATGTTCTTCCTGATTGAACTGACAAAAGTTTCTTTTTCACCATTCTCAGGACCCAGGAGGAGGAATGAGTCAGCCATATTGTCGAATGATAAACTCCAGCTTTCCAAGGATTTTCACGTTCTGGGTGTAGATGGGGGGGTATACGGGATTTTCAGCTTTCAGCTTTATCCTGTTTTTTTCGCGGAAAAACCGTTTGAGAGTCACCGCTTCGTCATTTACCCGGGCAACAACGATATCCCCATTATCGGCTGTTTGTCGATGAAGAAACACCGCGGTATCTCCATTTAGAATTCCCGCGTAAAGCATGCTGTCTCCCTTAACCAACAGGGCAAAGTGTCTTCCAGCCTTCAGGTTTTCTGCCGGGATCTTGATTGATCCGTCGAAGTTTTCTTCAGCGAAGAGGGGAACTCCTGCCGCGACATTTCCAAGGAGTGGTATTTCAAGGATTGTATCGGTTTTCCCCTCGGGTTCGATAACTTCCATAGTTCTGGGCCGGCTGGAATCGTTCTTGATTTGATGTTTCTTTTCCAGGGCTTTCACGTGGTCATATGCCCCTTTTGCTGACATGTGGAAAAAGGCGGCTATTTCCCGCATCGTCGGGGGGTACTTGTGGTCACGTATGAAGGATTTAATGAAGGAGAGTATCTCCTGCTGCCGTTTTGTCAGTTCTTTCATTTTTTTATCTCGATATTGAATTTTTTGATTTTGCCATGGAGATTGCTGGGATAGATTCCAAGGATCTGGGCTGTTTGGGAGATGTTGTAATCGTGTTCCTCGAGCTTTTGCATGAGGAGCATCCGTTCAAACCTGTCTTTTGCTTCGTTCAACTTCATCCCCTCGAAGTCCTTCAGGCTGTTACTGGTCGTGGATTGCTGCTTCTCTCCCAGGTAGTAGGTGACAATATCCGGCAAAATTACATTTTCATCAGTCATTATAGTAATACGCTCTATGAAATTTTTCAACTCTCTTATGTTGCCTGGCCAGGAATATTTTTCAAGAATTTTTATTCCCTCCGGGCTAATGGTTTTTACCTCCCCGTCCCCCCTTTGTTTTTCCACGAAATAGGCGATAAGATCCTTCAGATCTTCAGGGCGGTCTTTCAGAGGCGGGACAAAGATAGGGACCACATTCAGCCGGAAATAAAGGTCTTCCCGGAATCTGCCCTCTCTAATCTCATTCTGGATATCCTTATTTGTGGCAGCGATAAGGCGGAAATCGACAGTTATCGATTTCTCACCCCCTATTCTTTCGAATTTTAACTCTTGTATAGCCCTGAGGACCTTCGCCTGGGCATTCAGAGACATATCAGCGACTTCATCAAGAAAGAGTGTCCCTCCATGAGCCATTTCAAATTTGCCTTTCCTCCGGGCGATAGCACCGGTAAAAGCCCCTTTTTCATGACCAAACAGTTCACTTTCAATCAGGGTATCCGGAATAGCAGCGCAGTTCACCTCCACAAAGGGGCCATCCGCTCTCTGACTTTTCAGGTGGATCTTTCTGGCAATCAGTTCCTTTCCCGTCCCGTTGTCTCCAAGGATGAGAATTTTCGCGTTTGAAGCTGCGCTTTGGTTGATAAGTGCCTGTATCTTCATCATCCCGGGGCTTTTCCCGATCATCTCATCATCCATAAAGAGACTGCTGCGAAGATTACGGTTTTCCTTCCTGAGAGATTCCATTTCGATGGCGTTTCGGATAAGGGTAGTAACCTTTTCAAGGGAGAGGGGCTTTTCCAGGAAATCAAATGCACCGAGTTTAACCGCTTTTACGGCGATATCGATGTTTGCGTGACCCGATATCAGGATAACTTCAATTTCGGGATATTCTTTTTTAATCTCTTTAAGGACGTCGATTCCTCCCATATTCGGAAGCCAGACATCGAGGATAATCACATCGACGGCCTCCTGTTTCAGAAGGGCAAGGCCCTCAAAACCATCGACCGCACTGAAGACCTGGTAATTTTCATCTTCGAGAATGTCAGTGAGTACTGTTCTAATACCAGGCTCATCATCGATGATGAGAATCTTGCTCATATATTCCTCTCTACCGGCAGGTCAATGAAGAAAGTAGTGCCAACATTTTTCCGGGTTTCGAACCAGATCTGGCCGTTGTGGTCCGAGATAATACGCTCCACAATAGGTAGTCCCAGGCCCGTGCCCTCAGTCTTTGTAGTAAAATAGGGATGGAATACTTTGTTGTGGTATTCCTCGTCAATGCCGGAACCATTATCCTGAATCTGGGTTCTACAGTACTTGAGATTTCCTTTTCTGACAAGATCAGCCCGGAAGACAATCTGTCCGGCACCTCTTATTGACTCGTAGGCATTCTTTAAAAGGTTTGAGAAAACCTGTTTCATCTGGTTCCTGTCAGCGAACACTATCATTTCTTCGGGGATATCATTTATCTGTATTTCAACATCGGGCCTGCTTCTCCCATAAGAATCGAGCACTTCCCTTATCATCTCCCTGAGAGGCAACTCTGTCGCCGCGGGATCGGGATGGCGGGCGAAATCCCGGAACTCAGAGAGCATAGTATCGAGGCTGTTGACCTCCTGAATGATGCTGTTTACCGCAGGCTCAAGGATTCTATCGAAGGCTGAGGGGTCATTTTTGTATTTCCTGAGGATCCGCTGGGCGGAAAGTTTAATTGGAGTCAGGGGATTTCGAATTTCATGGGCCATCCGCTGGGCGATCTCCTGCCATGCGGATACTTTTTCCGTTTGAATGGTTTTTACCCGGGTTTTTTCCAGTTCAAATACCATTCGGTTGAAGGAGTTTACCAGCACTGCCAGTTCATCCCTGGGTTTGCCGAGGATCCGGACTGAGAAATCTCCTTCTGCTACTTTTTTTGTAGCTTCCTCAAGATGAACGATAGGAGAGATGATCTCCTCACTCATGAGAAAGCTGACCTGAATCAGGAGAAGTATGATAGGGATGGCGAAAATGGAGTAGAAAATCACAAGGGCAACCTTGAATTGAGTCTTATACCGGCTGAGTTGAAGAAAGGTTTCTCTGGATTCCGTCAGAAGTCCGGCATTTTCAGAGAAACTTTCCGGTAAAAGAATGCTGAAAATAACCGAGTATGCTTCTCCCTTTTCTGTTACCCGGGCTAATGAACGGAGAATACTTGTCCTCCCAATATCCTGTCGGGGCAGAATACCGGGCGAATATTCGGGGAGGGGTTCGAGGCGGGCCTCCGGGGGGCCTTTGAAGTAGAGTTCGGTACCATCGTCTTTGAAAATCTGAATACCATCAATTTCAGGATTTGCTCCGCTGATTCCCAGCCAGATCTGTTCCGGATAGGAAAAATTCTTCAGGATACCGATAGCTACCGGGTTCCCCGTGAAATCCCGCAGATTGTCGAGTTTATCGTCAGAGTACTTGAGGGCTATAGATAATCCGCCATCGATTGCCTCCCCGATATTTGAAGAGAACCAGGTATTCATGGAAGAATTGATGAAATTTATTGAAAGGACCCCTTGAGGGAGAGCAGACAGCAGAGCTATAACGCTGAAAAACAGGATAAGACGGGTTTTAAATCTCACTCCTGGTTGAGATGTCTGATGTTCTTTAATAAGACGGCGAATATTGATGGCGATGGTGATTACCATGGTGAGGGGGAGTATGATTGCTACCGGGATTATGATGAAGTTTGATATTCTTCGTCCCGCGGAGATATCGAGGAGCATCTGGTTCGCGAAGAAAAGGATCAGTATGATGATGATCCCATAAATCAGGAGAATACTGATCAGCACCGTTCTGGTTGTGTCGGTTTTCCAACCTCTCATTGACTGTTTCTCCCATTCTTCGTAACCGGCAGTTTCACCCACTGACTTACATAGTTGCTCATTATCCCCTGTAGCAGGGTAAGGGGTGGCCGGAGGAGCAGATTTTCAACTTCTACCCTGCATAAAAGGTAATATTCTCCCTCTTTTTCAGGGAGCAACGGCAGTGGGTGTCCTTCGAGGGTGAGGAATTCAGACAGAAACTCCCATGGATCTTGGTAGAATTGGCGGTCCTCCCCCTGGAGCAAGAGATAGGTATGGGTAAAATCATCCCACATTCCTTCATAGAAGATCTGTTCCTCAGAAATGAGTATATCACCAATTATTCTGAACAAACCGGTCCTGTAACGGTAAATACGGATTGTATACTTTGCCCTTGCCCGGAATCCCTCTTTCAACGATGAAAGCAGATCGTTGGAGGGATAACCAGTGACCTTGAGAATTATCTCATTATCCCGGATCTCTGCCTGGACGGTCTGTCCCGAAAGGCAGGGGGGTATCAGGAATAACAGGAATAGAGGGAATATACTAATCTTCTTCAAAACGATTTTCGAAAAGACGGACAATTGCATCTACCGCTTCCTGTTCATCAGACCCTTCGGCTATAACCGTTAGCTTTGTATTATAGCTTGCGCCAAGGGTTATTATACCCATGATAGATTTCCCGTTGATACGGTTATTTTCTTTCTCGAGGAAAATCTCAGAATCGAAGGAATTGGCAATTTGTACGAGAAGTGCCGCGGGACGGGCATGGATTCCCGCACGGTTTTTAATAATTACCTCTTTGGTGGTCATAACCCTCCCTAAAAAACATCTTTCTTATGAAAATAGACGTTACGCGCGTTCTCGCTTTCCAGCCACCTGAGTATGTTCTGGTTAAATTCTTTCGCTGAATAATATCCCATCTTTTTCAGCCGTTCATTCATCGCGGCTGTTTCGATGATTACCGGTATGTTTCTTCCCGGTTTCACGGGGATCAGAACAGTAGGGACCTGGACCCCGAGGATTTCGGTTGTATTGTCCCCGGAACCGAGACGGTCGTATACTTTGTTATTATCCCATTCTTCCAGGTTAACGATGAGTTGTACCTGTTTGCTGTCTCGAATCGCCCCAACCCCGAAGAGCTGCTTTACGTTGATAATACCAAGACCGCGGATTTCCATATGGTGGGCGGCAACGGCGTTCGATCCCTCCCCCATCAGGATATTCCCGCTTACACAGTGCAGTTCGATAGAATCGTCAGCAATGAGCCGGTGTCCCCGTTCTATGAGTTCCAGAGCGGATTCACTTTTACCTACACCGCTGGATCCCATGATGAGGATACCGATGCCGAATACTTCGACGAGGACCCCATGAATTGTCTTTCTGGGGGCAAACACCGTTCCTAACTCACGGATAAGCCGAAGGGAGAATTCCGAAGAGGGGATATCAGTCCGGAGTATGGCACAGTCTGAGCTTTCTACAATTTCTACAAATGACTGTGGAGGAGTCAGGTTATAGGTGAAAATAATGGCGGGAATCTTGAAGGAGAACATCCGATGGATGGTGTCCAGCTTGTTTTCCCGGTCAAGTTTTTCGATATATGCCATTTCGCCTCGTCCGAATACCTGAATCCGATGATGTGCAAAGTTTTCGAAAAACCCGCTTAATGCCAGTCCGGGGCGGTTTATTTCCGGGATGGTTATCGTGTTTGCCAGCCCTGGTCTGCCGCCGATACACTTCAGGTTCAGAGCATCATGCTCTTTCAAATCGAGATCAAGAAGATCGAGAACTGTAAAACGCTCCATAATGAGATAATAATATACTATTCAGGGAAATTTTACCACTTCCAGAGGGTGGATGATCATAAAAAATGCCCCGGAACTGTTTCCGGGGCAAGCTCTTTCAAGCACTGTGTTCTTGTATCTTTCCTTTTTCTTTGTGGATTTTTGAATCCAGCTTGTCGAAGAGGAGGTCGATTGCTTTGAATAACTCAAACGTTCCGACTCTCACATGCGCGGAACTTCCCCAGCGGAAGTTCACATTACATTCAACCTTGTACCCCTTCCTCTCTCGAGTGAGAGTGAAGAGGAGGTCAACAATGAGATCCTTTGCGAAATCAACACGATGGATTTTTTTATCAATGTACTCCCTCGTGGCGTGACTAACATCATAATGGACGCCTTTCACTTCTACATTCATCGATGCCTCCCTAAAAAGGAATATTCTTATAGGGGAAAACCCTGTAAGATCAAATTAACGGTCGTAGGATGGTGAGATATCAAGTTCCTTGCGATATTTCGCTACTGTCCTCCTTGCAAGATTGATACCCCGATTTTTCAGGATATCGGATATTTTTTGATCGGACAGATGTCTTTGTCCACCTTCCTCTTCAATGATCTCTTTTATTCTTATCTTTACCGCTTCCTTGGAGTACCGGGACCCTCCTGAACCTGCTCCTGAGATGGAATTTGAAAAGAAATATTTTATTTCGAAGATCCCCCATTCAGTTTGTATATACTTACTCGTTGCGATCCTTGATACCGTTGTTTCGTGAACGTTTACTTCCTGAGCAATATCTTTCTGGGTAAGGGGAGCCAGATACTTCGGCCCTTTGAGGAAAAAATCCCGCTGGAACTCGATAATCGCGTTGGCAATCTTTAGAAGGGTCGCGTTCCGTTGGTTAATGCCGCGGATAAACCATTTCGCGTCTTTTATTCGGCTTGAAACAAATTGCTGAACCTGTTTTTTCGGTTTTTTCTCTTTCGCTATTGTGGAAAAGAAAGGATTGATCCCGAGAACCGGAATCTCTTCATCGTTAAGAATCAGTACAAATTCCCCGTCCTTCATCTTCACCTGAAGGTCCGGTATCACATACCTGGTTTTCTCTGTCGAATATTCCCTTCCAGGGAAGGGGTTTAAAGTTTTCAGATATTCCAGGAGAGATTCAATTTTGTTCACAGAAACCTTCATCATTTTTGCCACTTCGCCGGTTTTTCCCCGTTCCAGGAGTTCAAGGTAGTTGCTGATAAGCACCTCCAACCCTTCCGGGACCTCCTGCAGGAGACGCGCTTGCACCAGGAGGGATTCGCGGTAATCTTTGGAGCAGCACCCGACAGGCTCGAAGGTATTGATTATTTCAATCATCCTCTTTGCGATTTTATTTTCATCTTTTGTAAAAAATGTTTCCGGGAGGTCGATGTGAAAACCGTTTTCGTCCAGGTTTTGTATCAGTAATTCTCCGATGGAAAAATGTTTCCGGTCAATGGGCTGAAGGCGTAGCTGCCACATGAGATGTTCCTGGAGAGATTCCGGTCGTGTAAGGACCCCCTCCAAAAAGCGCCTGTTCCGCTCAGCGGCTTCTTCACTTGCCTGAGGGGTATAAGATTGATCATAATAGAGATCGATATCGGTACTTACCCTGTCAGTTGGCTCTTCCAGTTGAACTTCTGAGCGGTCTTCGACCATCTCGAGCGCGGGATTTCTCTCGACCTCTTCGAAGATCCGGAATTTTAATTCCTGGATTGGAAGAGCCATCAGCTGTATTGATTGCAACAGCTGAGGATTCATTGTTAATTGTTGCTTCTGTACTATTACAGGCTTTTGATATTGCACTTCAAGTCCTCCGGTCAGAAACACACAGGGAGACTATTCACGGACCAGAGCCTCTCTTACTATTAATCTTGTCTCAGTCCCATTCATTTGTCAATGATTCTCATGAGAAAAAACTGAACTCTTTGGCATGGTATTTGCTACTATTGGATAGTTACATCTGAAAGTCATGGCCGAGATAGATTTTTCTTGCGGTTTCATTTGCGAGAAGTTCATCTTTGGGTCCGCTCACCAGTATTTCTCCAAGATTGATGATGTAAGATCTATTGGTTATCTCCAGTGTATCCCGGACATTATGATCGGTTATCAGTACTCCGATCCCCTTTTTCGACAAATTTTCTACAATGTTTTTTATCTCGTAAACCGCGATAGGATCTATTCCCGCGAAAGGCTCATCCAGGAGGAGGAACCGGGGTTTAATAGCCAGGGACCGGGCGATTTCTGTCCGGCGCCGTTCCCCCCCCGAGAGGGTAAAGGCTTTCTGGCGCCGCAAATGGCTTATCCCCAGTTCCTCGAGAAGAATTTCCAGGTTTTCCCGTTTTTCATCATGGGAGAGATCTGTCCTGTTTTCCAGTATCGCCCAGATATTTTTTTCCACCGTCAGCTTTCTGAATACCGAGGCTTCCTGGGGCAGATAAGAGATACCTTTCAGAGCCCGTTTGTACATCG
This sequence comes from Spirochaetales bacterium, assembly GCA_023131935.1. Lineage (GTDB taxonomy): Bacteria > Spirochaetota > Spirochaetia > JAGLYY01 > JAGLYY01 > JAGLYY01. The sequence continues at coordinate 8,097 of JAGLYY010000118.1, forward strand.
GCAGGTGGGTTATCTCATGGTGATTCAGGTAGATTCTGCCGGCTGTGGCTTTGATAAATCCCACGATCATATAAAAAATGGTAGTTTTTCCCGCCCCATTGGGACCAAGAAGGCCGACTATTTCCCCCTCTTTCATGGAGAAGCTGATATCCCTAACGGCAACTTTCCGGCCGAAGACCTTTTTTAATCCTTCAACGCCGAGAACAGCCCTATTCCCCATCAGGTTTCTCCTCTACCGTCGTTTCCACGGCTTCAGGCTCATCGCTTTCATTTTCTTCACCAATCTCCTGTTCCTCTTCAGTATCAGATTCATCACTCTGAATTCTTCCGGAAACGTCACCCTGAAGGAGAATTTCATCGGTGTCAAGATTTATAATAATCCTTGAGGCACTGTATTCATCCCCCTTCCAATAAACTGAGGGCATACCGGATAGTTCAAGGATCTTTTCCTTTCTAAGGTAACGGGCAAATTCTCCGCGGCAAACCATATCTTCCTTAAGAATTCGAACACCAATCTGGATGAGGGTGATTTCCTCTTTCCCGCGATCTTCAAAGAAGTGCCCCTTTACCACGATTTCGTTTTTCTGATCCACCATCTCCGCGTAACCTTCAATCCTGCTGATCTCCTCTTCACGGTCAAAAAGGAGGTTGTCGCAGAAAAGGAGTATCCCCTTTTCATCATCGGTGACCCTTACATTTCCAGTACACCGTGCGTATCGGAAATCACTGCCAAAGAGCTCTATTTTGTCGGCATGTATTTCCATTGAACCTGATATCATTATGGCGTTACCTGTTAGGGTAGTGTACTCCCGTCCCTTGGCAAGAACAGCTTCTGTTTTATCACTTGAAAAGGAAAAATCATCATCGGCGGGAAGAATACCGGTGCTGATAAGCAGGAGAATGAGCGGGAGCAGTTTATTCTTCATCCGATTCCTCATCCGATTCTTCGTCGGAGATGTAGTATCCTGAAACCTGCTCCTTGAAAATGAATCGTTTTTCTCTAAATAAACATGAGAACCCTTTTCCCCGGATAGTTGTTCCGGATTCCTTCCTGATTTCAACTTCATCTCCCGGTTTCCCCGTTAAAGTCTTTTCTTCATTATTCCAGGAAAGATTCGACCCGTAGATAATGGTTTCTTCTGTGAGGGAATAAAAGAGGATGTTTCCCATGAGTTCCGCGTCTTCGGTTTCGGTATAAAATATCGCCCTGTCAGCCTTTCCCTGGGTAACAACTTCTCCAAGATTATTGTATTCCTCAAAGATGACTCCCTGAAGGTGGATTTCATGTTTCGAGTCAAAACCCTCCGCCCGTTCCGCCTGAAGTCTAAAAACCGGATTGCCTTTTCGTACCGAGGTATTCTTAAAGGAGTACAGAACTGAATTGGGAACTTCCTTGGCGAGATCGTCCGCGACAATGGCAGCATCATAATCAAGGCTGCAAGCCCCGTAAAAGAGAATAATAATAATTATCCAAAAGATCCCTTTATTTCCCATAATCAAGGCTTGCCCGAATAAAACTTCCGAAAAGAGGATTGGGTTCCAGGGGGGTAGAGGTGAACTCCGGGTGAAACTGGACTCCAAGTCCCCAGGGATGGTCCTTCCATTGGATTGTCTCCACAAGAGAGTTGTCGTAGGTCGTTCCGGCGATAATGAGTCCCGCGCTTTCCAGTTCTTTCCGGTACTTGTTGGATACCTCGTAACGGTGCCTGTGTCGTTCAAAGATGACGTCGCTGCCGTAAATTTCCCGGATCTTTGTACCGGCATTCAGGCGTGTTTCTCCCCTTCCCAGGCGCATGGTGCCGCCAAATGCGGTTACATCTACCTGGTCAGCAAGAAGGGCAATAACGGGGTGCTTGCTCTCCGGCGCGAATTCGGTGCTGTCCGCATCCGCGTAACCGAGGACATGACGGGCGTATTCAACAACCATGATATGCATCCCAAGGCAGATACCGAAATAGGGCTTTCCTCTTTCCCGGGCGTATTGTACTGTTCTCACCATACCATTAATTCCCCGTTTTCCAAATCCGCCGGGAACAAGGATGCCATCTACAGCATCCAGAATCTCCTCCGGGTTTTCTGCTTCTTCAAGGCTCTGGGAGTCGATCTTTACCAGCTCAACGATGGCTTCATTCGCGAGACCGCCATGGAAAAGGGCTTCATAAATTGATTTATACGTATCCGGAAGCTCGATATATTTTCCGACAATTCCGATCTTTACCTGATTTTTTGATCGTTGGAAGGTACCCACCATGGAAGACCATCTGGCAAGGTTTATCTTTTTCTTTGGAATACCAAGTTTCTCTATTACGATCCCGTCTACCTTCTGTTCATGATATACAAGGGGAATTTCATAAATAGTGGTATTGACATCGTAGGCTGAGATAACCGCTTTCTCCTCTACATTGGTAAAGAGAGAGATCTTCCTACGCATATCATCATCGAGCATCCGGGGGGTTCGGCACAGGAGCAAGTCCGGCTGTATACCAATTTCATGCAGCTCTTTCACCGAATGCTGGGTTGGTTTTGTTTTAAGTTCACCACCCCCGACTTCCGGAATAAGGGTCAGGTGGACAAAAAGCACATTTGATTTGCCAAAGTCGAGAATAAATTGCCGCGCCGCTTCAAGGTAAGGAACTGATTCAATATCGCCGACGGTCCCCCCTATCTCGATAATAATTACATCAACTTCAGGATCTTCCCCAACTCTCACAATCCGCCGTTTGATTTCATCGGTAATATGGGGAATGACCTGAACAGTCCTGCCAAGGTAATGTCCCTCCCGCTCCTTCCGGATTACCTCCTGGTATACCTGCCCGGTGGTAATGGAACTCGCCTTGGTGATGGGAGATGAAGTAAAACGGGCATAGTTACCTAAATCAAGATCGGTCTCGGCGCCGTCATCGGTCACGTAAACTTCTCCATGCTGATAAGGACTCATGGTCCCCGCGTCCACATTGATGTAGGGATCGATCTTAACCATACGAATATTAAGATCCCGGGCTTCCAGGAGACAACCGATTGATGTTGCAGCTATACCTTTTCCGAGGCTGGAACACACACCGCCGGTAACAAAAATATACTTCTTCATGTATCAGGATTATCCTCGAAACAATAGTGCAAAGTCAATCTGTATAAAGGGTTGATTACATCAGTCGGGAGTCGGGAGGTTCAGTTTCCAGGTAGAGAATATCATCGTTCCATGGCTGGAAGGGGACGGTGTCCTCATTCTTGAAAGTGCAGCCCTGGAATATATCCCTCTGTACCAGGATGGGGGCATGGAACCTGAGGGCGAGAGCAATTCCATCACTCGGCCGTAGATCCATAGCATAAACTTTGAAGGCGCTCCGATAGATAATTCGGGCCAGATGCTTGTCTTCGTACCCTTTGTAGATCTCAATCCTGTTCAGCCGGAAGTGATGTTTGCGCAGGAATTTTACCATAAGATCATGTGTGAGGGGGCGGGGGGGCAGTACTCCTTCAGCCTCGATAATGATTGCGCTGGCTTCAAATGGTCCGATCCAGATGGGCAGGACGCGGTCATTCTCCCGGTTCTCGAGGAGTACGATAGGCATCTTTGTCTCCTGCTCCAGGGCAATTCCTTTTAATACGCATTCGATAAACTGATTCTTCATTCTGATAATTGAATATACCACATTTTGTTTTGAAAAACACACAGGAAAACATTTAAAAAATTTGACACCCCGTATGGCGGGAAATACACTTAGAAGAGATGAATGGAGCTGAGATGAATGGATAATTTTATTTCAGAAACAGATTTCGAACGATACAGGAACCTCATTTATGATGAGAGCGGTATTCATTTTTCCTCATCAAACAGGACGATCCTCGAGAGCCGGCTGAAGGAGCGGCTGCGAAAGCAGAACATATCCACAGTTGGTGAGTATTACACGATACTCACCAGGGATAGAGCGGAAATGAAGGCACTTCTCGATGCCGTTACCACCAATTTGACCCGTTTTTTTCGGAATACAGCCCATTTTCAGACTTTTGAATATTATATTTTACCGGATCTGATTAAATGGAAGCAAAAGAAGGGAGACCGAAGTATCAAACTATGGAGCGCCGGCTGTTCAACCGGTGAGGAGCCCTATTCCCTCGCCATGGCTATGAAGGAGCTTCTCCCCCCGGGATTTAAAATTGATATTACCGCTTCAGATTTAAGCTTAAAAAGTCTCATGACCGCGAAAGAGGGCTTCTACTCTGATATGAAGATGAATGGCGTCATCGATCGTTATTTAAACAAGTACTTCGAGAAAAAGCCGGGGGGGTATCAGGTAAAAGAAGAGATACGCAATCTTATCAAGTTCGATTACCATAATCTCAAATTCGAGAGTGGACTGAAAAACCTTGATATTGTTTTCTGTAGAAATGTGATTATCTACTTTGATGAAGCAGCCCAGGAAGCGGTGATCAACAAATTTTATGATGCAATGAGCAATCACGCCTTTCTTTTTATTGGCCACTCGGAGTCTTTGTTTGGAATGAACACCAAGTTCGAATTCCTGAAAACCGACTGGGCCTGTATATATCAAAAGATGCTGGAGAAATAAACTGTGGAGCCGATATCAGTCGTAATCTGTGATGATTCAGCGTTAATGAGGAATCTTATCGGGAAGATTGTCGAGAGCAATCCCGATTTGACTGTGGCAGGCACGGCCATGAATGGCAACTTTCTGTTAAAGAAACTGCCGCGACTGAATCCTGATGTCATTATCCTGGATCTCGAAATGCCGGAGATGAACGGTATTGAATTTCTGAAAGAAAGGCGGCGTCAGAACATAGACATTCCGGTAATAATCCTTTCATCCATTGCGCGGAAAGGGGCAAGGATCACAATGGAAGCCCTTTCTCTTGGCGCCGCTGATTTTATTATGAAGCCTTCCGGAGCCGTATCAGAGGATATTAATACCGTTGCCGCCAGGATAATTGAAACTGTCCATGCCTATGGCACCCTATACCGCCGGGAAAAGGGAAAAGAAGCCCCGCCGCCTCTAATGGTCACACCTTCTTTACCGAAAAAAAAATTTACCGTTGAGAGTCCTGTATCTACGAAACCACCGGACTTTCCTCCGGCAAACCGGACAGGACCGGAACCTGACGGAATTAAAATAATTGCGATCGGAATTTCTACGGGGGGACCGAATGCTCTGCGGGAGGTTTTTTCGAAGATCGACCCGGATCTGCCTGTCCCGATCGTGGTAGTTCAGCATATGCCTGAAGGATTTACCGAAGAGTTCGCAAACAGTCTGGACAGAATATGCCCTCTTGAAGTGAAGGAAGCTGCTGAAGGGGATATCATTAAACCTGGCAGAGTTCTGATCGCCCCCGGGAACCATCACCTGGAGGTGGAAAAACGGCGCCTCGCGACAATTGCCCATATAACTACAGCGGACCCGGTGAATGGTCACCGCCCTTCGGCGGATGTTCTCTTTGCTTCGGTAACAAAGTATTTTAAAAACAATATGCTTGGGGTGATTATGACCGGTATGGGCAAGGATGGGGCCCGGGAAATTGGTACTATCTATAACAGTGGAGGATTTACCATCGGCCAGGACGAGGCCTCATCGATAGTCTATGGTATGCCAAGGGTTGCCCGGGATTTGGGTTATATTCAGCGCCAGGTTTCTCTGCATGATATGGCGGATACCATCAGTAGTATTGTGGCGGATTATTATTGATCCGTGTTTAGCTTCCGGATTATTTGGGGTTCCTCTTTTGTCTGACGTGAGTAAAGCGGGTTGATGCCAAATCCGGTGGCAAGGCCCCCCAGTCCAAAGATCGCTTTAATCCCCTCTGATTCTATCCCGAAGATCCACCCTGCGCCGGCGAAGAAAAGGACAAAGAGGATCAGGGGAAAGATTAATACCATAAAACTTGCCATTATGGCCTTCCCCGGGGCGAAAAATACCTCTACGGTGTCTCCAACCGACAGATTTATGTTTGATGTATTGCTGGCCTGATATTTTCTGGCCTTTACGTTACAAAACCCGCTTGCTCCACATGATTTACAGGCCGTCGTATCACCACATCCAAGGGTAACAGTATTATCATCGACTTTCAGTACCGTTGCCTGGTCCTTCATTCTGTACCTCCTTACAAGGGTAACGAAGTCTTTCTATCGCGGTCGCTTTCCCATCATCTTCGATAGTGAGAATCACTCCCTGAATTTCCGGGGATTTCCACGCGTCCCTGCTTCGTTCAGGGATTTTTGTTAGAAACTTCTTTATTTCGATTGATGAATCAAGGCCCCCAATGGAATCGATACTTCCCGTGCGGCCTGTATCACAAATAACCCCGGTCCCTTTGGGAAGAATTTTCTCATCTGCTGACAGGGCTTTCATATGAGTCCCTACTACAGCGGAAACCAACCCTTCGGCATGATAAAACATGGTGTACTTTTCCGCTGTCGTTGAGGCGTGGAAATCGAGGATAATAATGGGTGTTTCTTCCTTAACCCTGGAAACAAGTTCAGGCAGATAGGTGTAGGGATTCGAGAGATGGACCCGGCTAAAACCGGATTGGCCCAGCAGGTTGATTACACCCACCTTGTGATTTCCTGCCTGATAAACACGCCATCCTCTGCCTGGAGTTCCGGGGGGATAATTCGCGGGGCGTAATATGTAAGGGGCCTTCTGGATGTGGGGAACCATATCCTTTTTAAAGAAGATTTTTTCCCCGGAGGTAATGACATCGATTCCCAGTTTCCTGAGATAGATTGAATGGTTTTTTCCGATTCCGAAGCCGCCGGTAGTCCCTTCACCGTTGGCGATGACAAAATCGATATCTTTTTCTTTTTTCAGCTTGGGGAGTCCGGTTTTGATGGAGTGTACCCCTGCCTTCCCGACTATTTCCCCGATGCATAATATTCGAATTGACACTAAAATACCTGTCCATGAAATTGGAATATAAGTATGATAGAGTTTATCAGAAATGTCAGCGTAGTGGAAGGTGTTGAACCTGAACCGGAGGTACTTTGGATGAAGGTTGCTGGAATTTTTCTATTTGTTTTTTTACTCCCGACAAGTATTTTCGGACAATCCCTTTCCCTGGATCAGTTCCCCCCGGGACTCAACTGGAAGGAGATCCGCACCGACGAAATCCACCTCATTTTTCCCGAAGATTTATCTGAAGAGGCGCTGCGGGTTGCCCTGCTCCTTGAGGCAATCGCTCCCACTTTAGGAGAGACCCTGGACACCGATTTTCCCCGGTATCCTGTTATCCTTTCCAACCAGTCAGCTTTTGCCAATGGGTATCTTACTTTTATGCCAAAGCGGAGTTACTGGAATTACCTGCCGATGCAGGCAGGGGTGATAGGGATGGGAGACTGGTACAATTTGCTCGGGGTCCACGAGGGGCGGCATATGGTGCAGTTTGAGAAACTCAACAGCAGCACCCTTAGGGTTGCCGGACTGCTCTGGGGGGAGGCTGCTGTATCTTCTCTCATAGCGCTTTCAATTCCTAACTGGTGGTTTGAAGGTGATGCTGTATCAATAGAAACTGCCCTGTTAAACACCGGCAGGGGGTGGAATCCCGATTTTCTCAGTTCTCTGAAAGCCCAGCTTCTCGAGGGGGAAGTTCCTCCCTACTTAAAGCAGTACTTCGGAAGTTACAAGGACCCGACAATCGGCTATTACGAGTTAGGTTATGTCCTCGTTTCCTATGTGAGGCGGCATTATGGGGCTGAATGCTGGAGCAGAATTCTCGATCGGGTCTCAGATTTCCCCTTCATTCCTCTAAGGTTTTACTGGGCGGTGAAAAAGGAAACCGGGAAATCCTTCTTGGATATCTATGATGACGCCTTGAACGAACTGAAAGATTTCTGGGAACAGGATTACCCTGCTATTACCATGTCATCCCCGAAAAACATCACTCCCGATACCGGAAAAGAATTCTGGAATTATTACTCTCCAAAAGCTCTTGCGGATGGAAGCATCGTCGCTATTAAAAGAGGGGCGGATCAGCTTTCCTCCCTGGTCCGGATTAGTTCAGAGGGGGAGGAGAGGATTTTCCCTCTGTATCCCCAGGAATCCCTCATTTCCGCGGCGGGCGAGGTTGTTGTCTGGGCTGAAGTGGTTCCTGACCCCCGGTGGGGGGAACGTCAGTGGAGTGATATCTTTGTCTGCGACCTGTCTTCCGGGGATAAACGAAGAGTGACCCGCGGGGAGAAGTATTTTGCCCCTGCCATTTCCCCCGACCTGGCCAGTATCGTGGCCGTAGAATTTTCCCCGGAGCGGAGAAGCTCCATCGTTATACTTGATGTGATGAACGGTGATCTCCTGCGCCGGATCGAAAGTGGCGACAGGGGGACCTTCCGTACTCCCGCGTGGTCTCCTGATGGAAAGAGGATAGTCTGTACCCTGGAGAGACCGGAAGGAAAAAGTCTTGTGCTGCTGGACCCGAAATCCGGTGAATTTCGGGAAGTATTGTCGCCGAGTGTGGGGGGACCTGTCCACCCTGTTTTCTGGAATCAATATCTGCTTTATGGTTCACAAGAAACCGGGAAAAGCGCCATTCATGCTTTGGATCTGGAAACAGGTGAGAAGTACCTGGTTCAGGGAGGACTCTATGGCCTCCAGCAGCCTGAGGTTTCCAACGGGACCCTGGTGTTCCGGGAGTATACCTCCTCCGGATATCGCATTCGGGAAACGGAGCTTCGTCCGGGAGAGTGGCAGCCGATAGAGGAGGTACCGGTAACCGGGATCCCCTTTCCCGGGGACCTGGCAGAGCAGGAAACACCTCTGAAGCTCCCCGGCATTTCAAGCGGACCAGCTCCGGGGATACAGGATCTGCAAAAATTATATAACCTTCATGATTATCGCCCCTTCCCGGTGAATGTTCACTCCTGGGGCATTATACCTAACAGCCTTGAATTATCCGGGTTAACCGAACCTGTCATGAGTCTCGATGCCTATCTGCTCTCCCGGGATCTGTTGAATACCCTTGATTTACAGATTTATGGACGGTACATTTTTGAAGAAAACACCTTCGGCGGTGGTTTTGAAGGGACCTATGCCGGCTGGTGGCCCTATCTCACCTTTGGTGGGGAGATAAATCAACGTGCCCCCGGTCTGTTCGACCTGTCAGGGGAGCCGTGGTTGGAAATGACTTTCAATGGCGGCATACAAATCCCCCTGAACTTCAGCCGGGGAATCTGGTCCCGGTATCTCAATCCGGGGGTCCTCGCAACCCTGAGATCTGAGTATCATACAGACAGCAATTATGAGCTCCTGGGGGTTCCGCTAACCTGGTTTCTAAATGCCGGGAATCTGTCCGCTTCAAGCAAACGGGACTTGTATCCCCCACGGGGACAGGAACTGCATCTTCGGTTTACCCATGTACCTATCCCTGAGGGGGACACCTCCTGGCTGTTTACCGCACTTGGTAACATCTACTTTCCGGGCTTTCTCCTTCATCATAGTTTGAATGGGGAAGGCGGAGTGGAAAAAGGGAGTATTGATGGATGGACCTTCGGAAGCCAAATGGTCGATCCACGGGGATATGTAAGGAGTATCCACGATTGGTACTATGGATTCTCCCTTAACTACTCTTTTCCGATCTTTTACCCTGATCTCGCGTTCGGGACCTGGTTCTATTGGACCCGTTTATCAGGCAATCTTTTTTATGATCATGGTCTTGGGAACAGCAGCGGTGTAGAGACCCTGTATCAATCGGTTGGAACAGAAATTTTCTGGGAGTTTTATCTTTTTTCCTGGCCGATAGAATGGGAGGTTGGAGTACGGTTTGGATATCGGATACCTGAAGGGGATTTTTTTATTCAGGACACGGTATTCGGGTTTGGATATTCCTTTTAACACTGGGAATACCCACTCACTATAGCACTCAAGATGACTCACATTTTGTTTGAAGTTTTCCTTGGTGGGTCATTCTGACACTTCTATAGTTCTTTACTTAAAAAGAAATCCCTGCCGCTATTGAAATAGTATCCGTAATTGCTTACAGGATAAAGAAATAATTTATTTTACCATTTGCATGGATTTTGGTATGAATCCTGCTTATATTCTGTATGGAACGCCGGAAGGGTTCCAAAAGGCCGCCTCGTATGAGGGGTCAATATCGCGCTTTTAAAGAGGTGAAACGATGAAAGACAAGATAATCATCGACATCGGAAAAATTATGGATGAGGTTTTCGAAGCCACAAAGGATTTTGGAGAGTCCTTTACCGAAAACTTCCGTCGGGGTCCCTGGCACTGGGATGAAAAGATGGATTATTATCCTACCCATTCCTATCCGCCTGCTAACGTTTATCTAACCAAGGACAAGAAATTAGTGTTCGAGTTTGCTCTTGCCGGTTTCCAGGAGGAGGATATCTCTCTCGAATTCCAGGGAGATTACATGGTGTTCTCCGCCAAGGTCCTTGAAGAGTATAAACAGGAGGAAGAGGTAACCTACTTTAAGCGACGGCTTAGGTTAAAGGACATAACTGAGCAGAAGTATTACGCTCCCGCGGACAAATTTAACCGGGAAGAGGTAAAAGCGGTCTTTAAAAAAGGGATATTAAGGGTTACAATACCACCTAAGGGTGTAGTTGAACCTGAAGAGGGAATTAAGATCGTGATAGAAAAGGAGGCGGAATAATGGGAACGATTTTTTGGTTGATAGTTGGAGTTGTTCTTGGGTATTTTTTCAAACCCCAGATCGATGTAGTAGTCGGCAAAGTGGTAAAGAGTATCAAGGATAATCGTAAAAACAAGGACGACGACCTTGATTTATAGGAGTGCTTTTATCTAAAGCGCAAGACGGGCACCTTCTTCATGAGGGTGCCCTTTTTTACGACTATTGACATCTGTTCCGGCTATCAGGTAGTATTTTAAATACGCCCGGATGGTGAAATTGGTAGACACGCTAGGTTCAGGGTCTAGTGCACTTACGTGCGTGGAGGTTCAAGTCCTCTTCCGGGCAAAAAAGCCACCCCTT
>JAGLYY010000119.1 GCA_023131935.1 Spirochaetales bacterium
ACCGGCCTGCAATTGAATTTTCCCGTTACGAAAGCTGTACTTGTTAACCTGATGGAAGAACCGATTGGTGAAATACCGGTAAGTGAAGGCAGGATTGAGCTTGATTTCACCCCTTTTGAGATAAAAACATTACAAATACAGCATATAGGAAAGAGTTAAGTACTCCCTAAGAAAGCCCCCCGCCTTTCTGAAGCACAAAGTCGGGGGTCATGTTCTTACAAGTCAGAAAGCCTTTTCATTTTGGTCATTTATCTTCCGCAAATTGTTTTAAAGTTGAATTTTTTACTCTTGCTACACATATCCGGACATCTCCCGCGCCATAATAGACAAGTATCTCTTCATCGCCTTTTACATCCTCTTTACTTTCAAAAGGTAACGCGCCGCAGCAAAATACCGCATAAAGATCGCGGGATTCCAGCCAATCTGACTGTTCTTCATATCCTCTGTCAGGTTCCAGTATGGGTTGTTTAATTTTGGCTATATCTGTTTTTATCCTTCCATTTTCCATATAAAACTTAAGAAATACACCACCCAATCGGTAATTTCTTCTTACCTGTTTTTTTTCCACAGTATCTACACCGTGATATACAAAAAACAGCCCGTTATCTGTTTTTATCGGGGGAGAACATATTCCCATTCTCTCCCCTTCCCAGGATTCTGTTGGTAAGAAAAACACGGAATGGTCTTCCCAGGGTCCAATCGGGGTATCCGAATAGGCTATCATGACCTCACTTGTTTGATGCCGGTAAATTAATGCGTATTTGACTGTCCTATTATCAATTTCAACAGGAAATACACACGCATTCCTACTGAATATCTCTTTTTCAACATTTTCCGGGAAGATGAGACCATGACGCACCCATGTTCTTTTCCATTCTTCTCTTATTCCAACCTCCGACTCATAATCCCCAAAAGCTGATCTTGATATAAGCCTTTTGAAATCATCAACACCAATTGAAGCTATAGCAATCTGACATAACGCGCTGAAAGCTGTGTACACCATGTAGATTTTATTCCCTATTACCGTAATTCTCGGATCTTCACACCCTCCATTTTCTCTTGACCTTTCCAGTCTATCGGCCTCTGAAGGTGTTTCATACTCTTCGACAGGTTCAAATACAGGGAAAGCTAATCTTCCGGTAATGTCGACTCCATTTTTGGTCCATGCTATTCCGAGTCTTGACATATGATCATGCCCCATCGCCCTGTAGACGATATAGGTGATACCCTCGATTCTAAATGCCGCGGCATTATAAACCATTTTTGATTCCCAGGAATGCTCTTTCTTTGCTTCTAAAATAGGGTTGTACTTGTATCTTTTCAGTATTCCCTCAGATTCCCAGAGTGCCCGGTCTTTTATCTCCCTTCTGATAATTTCCAATCTTTCCAACTCCCTTATTATATTTTCTCAATGCTAACTCAAACAGAACAGCGGGATATGATTACCTCTTTTAGGATGATACTCTGATCAATGAACTCCATCATCCTCTCCCACTTCGCCCTGTATAGATAAAACTCTTGAACTTTTTTATCCGCGACTCTCACTGCCTCTTTTACTACTATTTCAGGAGGATGATTATCACAATACTCCGGATAGAGGATCCTAAGCGCTTCTTTCGCCTGAGATTCCAGATCAAGCCCCTCACCAAGATATATCCCGGGATAGGGCAATAGATAATCACTGTCAAAAACCTCCTCTTTATACTCCCTTGAAAGAAAATTCATCTTTTTCCGCAAATAAATAAACCGCTTTATATCGGCAAGCATCTTACAGACACTGTCGCCAGCCTGCGAGTCTGTTGAATCGGGAGGCAGATGGACAATACTCATTCCAGGCTGGAAAAAGAAGTTCAGCCCTTTCATCCGGGCGTTTATCACATAATCATAATCCTCACCCCTGGGGATGTAAGGATCATGGCATACCTTCCGTATTGTTTTTCTGAAAAAAGACATATTACCACCAAAGGCTACATTACTTTTAATAATTTCCTTCTTCTGTGACATGACATTTTTAAGAGCTTCATCCATGTAGTAATTTTTCATAATAAAAACATTTCCCGAACTTTTTAGTTCCTGAGCCCCGGATATTCTGTAATTTCCAGTTTGATCAAAATAGGGTCCGGCCATTCCCGCTATTACTTCCCCCATATACTTCTTTCCAATATATTTTTTCACCTTCCCAAGAAAACCCGGATCTTCTATCACCTCATCATCATCAATGCCAACAACAATGTCGGCACCCATAATATAGGGAATGGTGAGTTGAACATTCCTTATATTCCCATAACTGTCCAGGCTGAGAATCGGATCATTCAGAGCTTCATTTATAGATCCCAGGTTTTTGTGAGATACAAGAAAGACGGGAAAGACTGCGGTGAATTTCTTTACGATAGCCTTAACCTTCTCAAGGGCAAGGTGAGCAAACTCATTGTGCGTCACGGCAATTATAAGGAGAAGAGTAAAATCATCCTTCAGAATTTTCAGGCTTTCAAGAGTCCGCCCAAGGGTCCCCTCCGTATCCAGGGAAGAGGGATGATCGAAATCAACAATCGCGGGGTTCCCGTCTCTGCCCTGATTTCCCCAATATGTCGGTATTGTAATCCATACATTCTGACCCATTCTTACGCCTTTTCCGTACAAAAAAATTATCGGGAGAATAATCGTAATTACAACAATTATTCCCCCGAATAACATGAAAGATTTTTTTAATGTGACAATCCCACCTTACTTACGTCCCGCAAGCCATGCGCTAAACTGCTTCCTGTATTCGGCGACAACCTTATCGATTCCAGCAGCCTTCATCTTTGCCAGCGCGTTTGCATAGCCATCTTCATAGCTGACAAGCCCCATTCTCATGGGCAGAACACTAACCTCAAGTTCGTTCAGACAGTTTGCGTACTCTGCTTCAACAGAAGAAGGATCAAATACGAATCCTATAATAATGGAGTTTACGGCATCATCACGGAATTCGGACATTAACTCAATCCGCCTGGGATGTGTTGATGTTTGATATCTTATGTAGTCAACATTACCTATCATCCATTCTGCAATCCCATAGAGTGTTCTATTATCACTGTCCCTTTTTCTTTCTATTTTTTTGGGGCCTTTATCTATCCAGTGCCGGCCCTCGACTCCATAAAGAAAAAGGTCGGAATTTTCCTGGCTGCTGTAGAGCCAGTCCAGAAATTGTACTCCCGCTTCAGGATGTTTGCTCGTAACGGAAACGCCATTTGAGTTTTTAACTCCGTAGTATCTCATTATGGTCCCATTCGGATTAAAGATTGGACTCCCTACATCTCCTTCTTCCATACCGGGATTATTCGCCTGCATTTCCCCAAAGAGGTCAAGAGGACATCCGGACCTATACAGGAAATTGCCCTCTCTTATTCTGTTCCATATCCAGCCTGCGGGTTGTCCCAGTATATCAGGATGTATCAAGCCCTTGATATAACCCTCTCTGAAAAAATCAACATCCTTCTTGAATTCTACCGTTTCTACCCATGATTTAACATTGCCCTTCTGATCCACATAGATTAACTTCTGAAAAATAGAAAAGGGGAATGAATCATAAGCTCTGTGAAGGAAGAACGCGGTATTATCCCTTGTTCTCTTAATAAAATAGGGTTTCTCCCCTTCACCACTCCAGTTTTTCTGTATTATTTCACAGGCGTCAAGTAATTCAGACGGAGTTTTCGGAACACTCAGGTTGTTTTCCCTAAGCCAATCATATCGTATGGTAAAGCAGTCAACCGCGTTACACTGTTCCGCCCAAAATGCCGGAATTACATAGCTATTTCCTTCAACCTTCGTAGCATCCCACACCCAGTCCGCAAATTTCTCTTTAAGATTAGGGCCGTATTCATCTATGTATTCATCCAGTGGAACAAGCGCGCCCTGACCGACATAATGTGAGAACGCGGTCTGATCTTCCATGATATGAATTAATTCAAATTCTTCACCTGTAGCCATCATCAAACTTGTTTTTTGCTGCCAGACATCCCACGGGATACGAATTACTTCAAGCTCCAGATTGTAGCCATCAGCCTGCATTTTTTTATTCACGGCATCAATGACAACAGTATCTTCCTCAGGATGCAGCGGCGCGCCTCCCGGTATTAACCATCTGACCTTGACAGGCCCTTCAGCTGCTTCAGGCTCCTCCTGCCCTCCTCTAGCGAAGACTTGCGTCCCTGCCAGCAATAAAAATAACGCCAGAATAATGTTGAATCCTTTTCTCATAAAGATTCCTCCTTACTTTATTTAAACTCCCTCGTAACAAAGGAAGTCTTAACCTTTAACCGACCCGATAGTTAAACCCTTCACAAGATAGCGTTGAAGGTATGGGTAAAGAAGTATAATTGGTCCTATCGTTATCATCGCGGTAGCCATTTTCAGCGATTCGGTAGGTAGATTCAAATTCGCGATGGAAATAGCGCCCCTAAGCTCTTCCAGCATCCTGATTTCGGTTCTTATTTTTAACAACAGATACTGTAGAGGAAACATATTGGGATTATCAACCAACATGATCGCGTTCCACCAGTTGTTCCAATATGCAAGTCCATAAAACAATGTTATTGCTGCAAGCACCGGAGTACATACAGGAAGATATATCTGAAAAGCTATACGAATATCTCCTGCTCCATCTATTTTTGCAGACTCCCTTAAAGAATCAGGTATACCCATAATAAAATTCCTTGTCAGGAAAAAATTGAATGGGCTGAATAACAGACCCGGAATTATTAAAGCGGCCAAATTGTTCCTGAGCCCCAGGACTCTGCAGATCATGTACCAGGGGACAATCCCTCCACTAAAAACCATTGGAATAAAAATGAATAACGCCATCGCATTCCTATATTTAATATTTTTATTTGCCAGGGTATATGCTGCCATTCCCGTAATCGTTAATGCCCCCAATGTTCCTGTAACAGTTATGAAAATAGTTATCATATAGCTCCTTAAAAGAATAGCGCCCTCAGTGAAAATGGTACTGTATGCGCTTAAAGAAAGCTTTATGGGTACCAGACTATAACCGTATTTCTGTATACATCCTTCATCGGTTATGGAAACCATGAATGCCAGTATGAGAGGTAAAAGACAAAAAAATGAAAAAAGTAACAAACCGCTAAATATTATACAATCAGATACTTTTATTCTTTTTAATGAGTTTCTTCGTTTATTCATAATTAAAAAAGCGCTCCCTCTTTAAAGGTTTTTCTTACAAGCCAATTACTTCCATATACCAGTACAAACCCCACCGCGGCCTGATATAAACCAACAGCCATGGCCTGTGCCGGGTTACCCAATAAACGGAGGGTACGAAAAAGATACGTATCAATTACATCCGCGGTTGGATATAATATGCCGTTATCACCAATAATCGCATAAATCATCCCGAAATCCGCGTACATTATTCTGCCGATTGCAAGTAAGGTCACTATGGCTACGGTAGGCGCTATCAAGGGAAGGGTGATTGAGGTAATCTGCTTCCACCTGCCGGCTCCATCGATAACGGCAGCTTCATATAATTGTTTATCAATTCCGACTATCGCGGCAAGAAAGATTACAGCCTGCATTCCCGCGGTTTTCCAGATTCTCATAATTACCAGGATTCCAGTCCAGGGCTCAGCCGTCGCATACCAGTTAATGGTTTTCAAATTGAAAAATCTGAAGATTTTATTGACAATTCCAAAATTCGTGGAAAGAAGGCCAAAAATAATGTAACTGACAACTATCCATGAAAGGAAATGGGGGAACAGATATGTCGACTGAAAGAATTTTGAAAATTTCCTGTTTTTAAGTTCGTTAAGGTAAACGGCCAAAGCAACAGATGCAATAGTGACGAAAGTTATAAAAAGCACATTCAGCCTTATCGTATTCCGTGTAACAATGACAGCGTTTTTTGATTTAAAAAAGAATTCAAAATTTTTAAAACCGACCCATACACTATCAAATATTCCTGTTCTATAATCGAATTTCTGAAACGCGCTTATCAAGTAGGGAAGCGTCAAGTATCCGAATACAAGAGTATATAAAAGCGCGGGAAGAACCATTACATAACATGATCGATTTCTCGAAATATCCGTTAACAAAGTATACCGTTTTTCCTGAGGCTTCACCCTCACCAATTTCTCAGTATACCGTTCTTGCTGAAGTTTTACCTTCACTAATTTCTCATCTCCCTTTTATTGTTAGCTATTGTCAGGTGGTGGCTGAATTCTACACCCACATCCCAAAAACTGTAAATTACTGTTTTTTGATAAAACTATAGATATTAGGGATTGAGTCATTCAATTCTGAAAGAAAACTATAAAAAATAGCTTTTGTTATCCGGTTATCCTAAATTTCGTGGGTTTTAATCCTCTTCTGGAATAGTAATACCTGAGGTGAACTTGATATTCTGTTTTCTAAATTGATCGGGTGTCATTCCATAATTTTTCTTAAAAAGAGTAAAGAAATAGGTGAAGTTGTTTATTCCGACTTTTTCACTGATTACGGGAATAGTATCATCTGTATGGATTAATAAATCACTCGCTTTCTCAAGCCTTATTTTATTAAGATAATCGTTGAAAGAAATATTGACGATACTCCTGAATAATTTCCCAAGATATCCGGAAGAAAGTTTTACCATTTGCGCGAGGAGATCAAGACATAGATTCGGATTATCATAGTGCGCTTCTATATATTCCTGAATTTCTTCTATCACCTGGATGTTCTTACTGTGTCTTTTTTCATCAAGTTTCGCGCAAATATCAAAACAAATCAGTTTAATCATAGAGGAAATCTCTTCTATTGTATCAGCTTGAGGTAGTTTATTAATTACCGTATAGTAGTTTTTTGGGTCCGGGCTCTTCGGTATATCGATTATCCGATCAAAATATTTAAGAACACAAAGTAGAAGCTGACTGGAATAGGGAATTGCATAGTCATAAGGAATTGTGTTTACGAATGCAATGAAATTATCAATTTCCTGTTCCGTTTCTTTCCTGTTATTAAGCTTAAGGGCGTCAATGAGCTTTTTTTCCACAGAGGCCGGGTATCTGATGTTTTTCTTAAATCGATTCTTTATTGTCTGCCTGCTTATTATTGCTCCATATCCAAAAAATAAACGGTACTTAAGATACTCGACCGCGGATTGGTACGAAAGATGAATTTCTTCTTTTTTTAAGACGATATCCCCCATGCCGGTTGATAGTGAGCAGCTGAAATTCCGTTCAACGGTATTACTGATTTCATTGAGGACCAATATCAACTTTTCCCCTGACAGATCATCTTCCAGGAGAATCAGAATGGCTACCTCATCTTCTCCCATTATGATAATCTCGTTTCGATACTCTCTTCCTATTAATTCATGGATGGTATTTCCAACAGCAAAACGCAATATCGTCTTAGATCTTGTGATATATTCATCCTTAAACTGTTTGTATCTATCGAGTTTACATACAACAACGCAATAGAAAGGCGAAGATAACTGTCTGTCTATCTCCTCCAGCATTTCAGGGGCATCACGAACACCCGGGATATTGTTAACATCTCTAACGTTCTTCTTTAACAGAAAGTGCATGTATGTTTCTTTGAAAACGGGCATAGTCATATTGAGACGATTTTCCAGGGAAGATGATTTTTCTCTGGTGCTGGAGAATACATCAAAGATAAGATCGAACTCATTGCCCTCCTGAAACATAGGATTGGTATGAGTACTCATAGAACTGATTTTCTTCATCAGAGTTTCCAGTGGATTATAAATTCTGCGTGTAAGCAGAAGTGATACTAATATTCCGGTCAAAATGACCATTAAGGCAACAAACAGGGTAATATTCTTGATACGGTAGATATTAGAAAGCAAATGCTCATAAGGCATTATGCTGATAAAAACCCCATCTAAACTACTGGATTTTACATAAGTAATAAGCTGTTTCTGACTATTCAGTTCCTCTCTAAAACATCCCCTGTCATCAGCAGCGTGAAGGATTTTCCCGATATAGCCATAATCTGAAAAATCGTTCATGAAAAAATCAGAATTAATATGAGACAGCACAATACCCTCTGAATTTATGATGAATATGCTGTCATCCGGATTATTCCGGATACCACGAATAATGTCCTGTATATATTTTTCATCAATATCAACTATAATGGCGCATTTCGGTGTTATAGATAATGAATACTTTGGATAAAAGATAAAGGTGAGCACATTATCTGGTAATCTTGTTTCAAGATCGTCAGATAGAGCAACAGCTCTTGGGAAGAATTCGAAGTATTTCGTTTTATTTCTATTCAAGTTTCTATTGGCAATATCAATATCTTCTTCCGAGGATATTATGTTCGCGCTAATGTATCTTTCAGAAATACCATTATAAATACCAATATTATGAATAAAAGGATACGCACTTTTAATCTTATTAAGCCGCATCTGGGAGTAATACTCAATAATTGGGTCTCTCTCTTTGGTGAATAAAACCCTGGAAATTTCATTATCAACTACTATCTGATTTCCGATATTAAAAACCTGTTCATAGATTATGTCATAGGCAAAACTCGTCTGGCTCAATATTGATTTGGATACTTCACCGATCTCTTTTATTGTGCTTGCTGAAAAGAAGCTGAAAAGGGTAACACAAATTATGATTACCGCGAAAGCAACGAGAAAAATATTGGAAATAAAGATTTTTCTATATATAGCGTAATGCCTAAGGTTGTTCCAGAACTTCATCTTCACTTTACACCCTGCACCTCTAATATCAAGAAAATCAGTTACTGAATAATAGGATGATATATTGGTGAGGTCAACCGCTATAGACTCTTGAGGAAGAGGACTTCGCGCAGAGGGGCTAAGGGGAAATAGAAGGGGAACAGAATGAACTGCTGCACGCTCAGCCCGGACAATGCTGAATTGCCGGGGGAATTAAAGGGGCAATACGAATCTTTTCTTTGCCTGGTTACGGCACCGGATCCAGATTCTCAACAAAGTACTTGGTTTCGGTCCAGGTATGGCCCGAGGCGACATTAAAATGCTGAACACCCTCCCAATCCCCCGTATTTTTCTCACCATCACCGTCCATATCGATCCAGAACCAGAGATAATAGCGCTGGTTTGTCCAGATTTTATCTAGGGTGGTCATTTTTGCCCAATAATCATGGGTGGTGTTTGGATAAGCCTCGAAAATTCCACTAATTTCTTCAATAAGTTCGCCA
>JAGLYY010000012.1 GCA_023131935.1 Spirochaetales bacterium
AGGGCGCCGTGGCTGAGGCTGACAGGAAGAAGGATGGCTAAAGAGAAGAAAATCATCTCCATAGCTCCCACTCCCTGGCCCGGGCTAAAGCCAAAGATCACCTTGATTACCCTTGTTAAATAGAGAGCAAAAGGTAGACTCAGAGAAAAGATTAGCTGGGCCGTAATAAAGAGCCTCACTTTATCTTCTATATGCTCAATGATCTTGCCCAGGAAATAGGAGCCTATAGCTTCCAGGATTAGCCAGTTTGCCAGTATTATTCCTATGGACAGCTCATTGCCGAAAAAGGTAATGAGGAGTTCCCTTAACAGGATGATCTGGGCGACCATACCGCTGAAGCCCATTACCAGAAGGGGGAAGGTGAAAGACTTTTTAGAATGGATATAGGAGAGCTTCAATCCTGCCATATGCCGGGAATGACTTCCCCACAGAAGCGACATTTACCCTTCTGTATATTATTTTCGATCACCTGGAAATGGATACGTCCTATCAAGGTATTGCCGCATTTAGGGCAGAAAGTGGAGTTGCATGGATGGCCGGGAACGTTTCCTATGGTCAGATATTCCAGCCCCACATCTTTAGCTATGCTATAGGCCCTCTCCAGAGTCTCAACAGGCGTTGGTGGCAGGTTGGTCAGTTGAAAGGCGGGATAGAATCGGGAAAAGTGAAGGGGAACCTGCGTTCCCAGATTATCCCTGATCCATTCACACATCCTACGGATATCTTCGGGATCATCATTCAAAGTGGGAATGACCAGGTTTACTATCTCAAGCCAGACCCCCTCTTCTTTGATGATCTTCAAGGTATTTAATACCGGCTTGAGTTTGGCTGAGCATGTCTCTTTATAAAACTCCTCTGTAAAGCCTTTAAGGTCGATGGTTACCGCATCCGTATAGTGAAGCAGCTCACGCAGAGGTTCGGGATTGATAGCCCCATTGGAATGCCAGAGTATATTCAGGCCCCTGGTTTTGGCAATTTTGGCAATATCGTATACATATTCATAGAAGGATGTAGGTTCGTTATAGGTAAATGAGATGGTGGGAATACCCCTCTTAATGGCTTCTTCCACGGCCTCCTCCGGAGACACCAGATAAACCTGGACCATCTCTTCCAGGGATTGCTGAGAGAGATGCCAGTTCTGACAGAATCGGCAGCGGAAATTGCACCCCGCGGTCCCAAAACAGAGTATAAGCGTGCCCGGGAGCATGTGGTACTGGGGTTCTTTTTCTATGGGGTCTATCTGAATGGCGGAGGGTTTCCCATAGATTATAGTGTAAAGAGTCCCCCCTCTGTTCACCCTGTTTCGGCACTCTCCCCGCTCACCGTCTGTTATTTCGCAGTTACGGAAGCAGAGCCGGCATTGAACCTTTTTATCGGCCAGCCTGGTGTAGTACATGGCCTCCCGCTCCATAACAAAGTTAAGAGTCTCACCTTCCTGTTCATCTTCTTGGCTATTGATGCCCATGAGAAATACTACCCCCGCAAACAGGAACAGCCCCAGACTGGCGAGCAGCAGCATATTAACCATAACACTAAGCCGTTTCATAAGCAATTTCAATTCTAATTATATATGAAATACTTGAGTTTCGCAAAAATATTTTTTATGAATGCTCTAAATCAAGCATACAAACTTCTCTGCATTCTCTAAGACCGCCAACCGTAACCCCATACAGCGCAATTCCCGAACAAAGGGCTCTGCGCAATCATCATCAGATTATTAAGCCGCAAGTCTGTGACCACTCCCCTGAGAAATTGAAACCCTTCTCTGATAATATTCAAAATACTTTTAGCGAATAAAAACCAAAGTCAAAATTGCTGACGGAATAAATGCAAGGATTACGGATGCCGATACTTTAACCCAGGATATTTGTTCTGATTGTTTTACACCGATTATCATAATGATTAGAGGCCAAACGGCTGCACCCAAAGTCATTCTGAGACTCTCAAACCATTCAGGAAAAATATCGAAACCACCAAGGGATATAATTCTTTTATCTTAAAAGAAAAAAAGTAAAATATTGTCAGGCAACCAAACCATGAAGAATGTAGGCAAGGTCAAAGCACATACATAAATCGCAAAGTTTTTCTCAAAACTGCCACGACCTCCAAGGAAATCGCAGAAAATCCGAAGAAGCCCAGATGCAAAAATGGCTGTAACAAAGGATACTGGTATGGTGAACTTGTAAGACCATAAAAAATAATCTTCAGCCGGAATATTCAACCAAGGCTCCATCAAGACTGCGCCAAGCCCTTTTGACCAGGCAATGTATGTCGATACAGCACAAATAATGCCAATAAAAAGTTGGATTATTACGCTATAGCGCAACATATGCTTGTCAGCAATCAATGAGTTTATGACATTAGCGGGTTTCCAAGCCGGAATGATAAAATATCTGACAAGGTTTTGAAATCTCATTAGATATCCTTAAAAGAAATCTAAAAACGAAACTGTTCTGCAAATTATGGTAATTGTACCTTTTTGTTCATAATGCTCAATTGAGCTGCACAACCACGTTGTTGGCATTACAGGTATTTACAGTTTATACTGCAGGAATTAAGAAACACTTTTTGACAGTTCCAATTGTTTGTTATCTTTTTCATTTTATTTTTTGTAGACATCTTTGCGATCATCAATAGTGAGAATCGAGACAATTTTTTCATTTTTATCTATACTGTAGAACAATCGGAACCTACCAATTCTGTATCGCCAAATATTGTGGGAAGCCCCCCGAAGTTTCTTAATATTATTCCCCCAGAAAGGCTCAGCCATAATCTGAGGATAAGCGTAGTCATTGAGTTTCTTTCGCAAAAAAACCGCATCGCTTGACGACAGCTTTTTGAACTGCTTTGTAAACTCATTTGTTTCAAATACTCGGAAACTAGACAAATTGACCGCGTCCGGCTTTTGCATCGTTAAGACCTCTATTGATACTACGATTTAAGCCTGCGTTTTCTCTAATTTCCTCCATTTCAAATTCATCCATGTATTCATGTTCTTCAATAAAGCGAAGAGCAGCAGTCTCAATAAAGTTTGAGAGTGACCTGTTGTCTTGGGTTGCCATGCCTCGAAATAGTTGGTAGATCTTTTCATCAAGCCTCAAAGTTACAGTTTTAGACATAGTTCACCTCCTAAATAGTTTATTCTATTATCTACTTATAGAATACAATAGAATGCATATAAATGCAACCGGAGTTTTTGTATTTTCTAAATACACAAGATATAATCTCCCACCGGAGGTTTATTCAATCGATCATAAAGAATATTCATTACATTTCCATAATAATCGATCAACAAGAATCTTGATCCCCAAAAATCCGCTTCCATTGGGATTTCTTCTTCAAAGGACACATGTTCGCCTTAAATGCAGGCATCAGTTAGATGATTGATCAAATTCTTGACCAAAATGAAGATAACCTGGCGATTACTTGCCGAAAAGCTTAAACGCACAGACTATCAGATTTGTTAAAAGCTTAGATAGAACCACAGACTTCAACTAATTTGCAACACCGCTTTTCGGTCAAGTGAATTGCCTTGTTATATGGCATTTTTCATTTCCTCTTCATGTCCAAATCATTACAACAAATTATATTTCTATTCTTCAGTTTTCAAGGGAGTAAAAGTTACACAATGATAGCTGTTATGTTGTGAGTTTAATTTTCCATGTATAATTCCATTCTGTTCTCATCAACAGAGAGACCAATGGGCGAATAGATCAGACGAGGAATTACTCCCTGTACCGAAAACCTCCTTTTATCCCTTTTTTTGAAAACACAATCTGCCACAACTGATTCTTTCTTGACCTGAAACTGCCCGCACATGAAAGAAGATAATAGGTCCACATACGGTAAAATCTCTCATTATATGCATCTTTGAGTTTGGTCCAATTTTTTGTGAAATTGTTGTGCCAGGCCATCAAAGTTTTATCATAATATTGCCCAAAGCTATGCCAATCCTCGAGTACAAACAATCCCTCGGCTGCCGAGGTGATCTGCTTTGCCGACGGCAGCATTGAATTCGGGAAAATATACTTATTACTCCACGGATCTATTGAATTCACAGAAACGTTTCCAGCTATCGTATGTAACAAAAAGAGGCCATCTGCATTTAAACATCGGTGGATAACTTTCATAAAAGTCCTGTAGTTTCTGCACCCCACATGTTCGAACATGCCTATCGAAACAATGCGATCGAATTTTCCTTTTAACTCCCGATAATCCTTCAGTTCGATTTTAACATCAAGCCCTTGGCAGAATTTATTTGCAAATATCACCTGCTCCTGGGACACCGTTATGCCATGTATATTTGCGCCATATTTTTCAGCTGCATATTTTGCAAAACCACCCCAGCCACACCCAATATCTAAAACCTTCATACCGGATCTTAACCCCATTTTTCGGCAAATTAAGTCCAACTTGGCCTCCTGTGCGTCATCGAGTGTTTTCGCTTTTTTCCAATAACCACAAGAATAGTTTATCCCTCTGTCCAGCATAATAGAGAAAAGATTATTGCCGAAGTCATAATGCCGCTTACCAATTACATAAGCTTTTGATCTGTTTTGAGGATTTATTATCTTTGCCTTGAGCATAACCCACAGGAATCGTATAGCATTTATTTTTACTTTCTTGTCTAACCGATCTTCTAAGATTCTTTCAAAGAATTGATCAAGGGCTTCGCAATCCCACCAGCCATCCATGTAGCTTTCCCCCAGAGCAAGAGGACCTCCTGATAAGACCCTTTCATAAAAATCGGGGTTGTGTATTTGGATATCCCAGGGTCTGTTCCCATTAATCTGAACATCCGAAGGATCAAGGATTTCCTGCACAACCTTTTTTGCTTTTGACTCCTTCATGTGATTACCCTTTGTTCAATGTGAATTTAACGCCTCGCTTCACCGGCAAAATAAAGCGTAGAGAGGAACGAACGCAGCGTTATTTTGACCGCGTGCAAGCGTTGGATACTCATTAAGCCCCCTCCAAGGTGCGGTATAATAACCGCAAACCT
>JAGLYY010000120.1 GCA_023131935.1 Spirochaetales bacterium
CTTTCAGTTTTTGTGTACTCTGTAAGCAGTTTCCATGCATCTTCCCGTGTAGGAATCTTTGACTCCACCATGATCCTCCTGATAGGCATATCAAAAACAATAGGATTTAAACATCTAATACTTCCTCACTATAAACCGATTATAGGAATAAGGAGAAGTATATCCATGG
The DNA here is from genome assembly GCA_023131935.1 of Spirochaetales bacterium. Taxonomy (GTDB): domain Bacteria; phylum Spirochaetota; class Spirochaetia; order JAGLYY01; family JAGLYY01; genus JAGLYY01. The sequence continues at coordinate 170 of JAGLYY010000120.1, forward strand.
AAAAATCAGATCCTTTAGTTCCTGTGGGCCCCCTGGGTCAGAAATTACGTGTCCTTATGAGTGAAGAGATAGCCATGCTGGATCTGTTCTGTGAAAAGGAAGCAGAAATAAATGGATTTATTCACCGGTGCGACTGGCGGGGGCTCTCCGGCGCTTTGAAGGATCTGGCTCCTATTGGAGAGGAGATTGAACGTCTGGACCGGGAAAGACACCGCGAATATGAGAGTCTCAGGGAGAAGGCCGGGGAAGCGGAGAATGCCTCTTTTTACCAGGTTATCCTGAAACTTTCCCCGGACGACAGGAATGTCTGTGGGGACCTCTACCGTAGGTTGAAACTCGCTGTTTTAAAAATACAGGGGCTCACCCTGGCAATCGACTCTCATGTGCGAACGATTTCCGGAACAATTCATGGGATTCTCAATGATTTTTATCCCCATCGCCGTGGAAAATTATATTCCCGCGGGGGTAGTGAACGCCCGGTGGAGGATAATGCCGTGGTGATTAATCATAAGCTTTAGGAGGACGAAAGTGCAGTCGGCCTTTGCTGGAATAGAAATTGGAAAAAGAAGTCTTATTGCCCATACTCAGGGACTCACTACTATTGGCCACAACCTTTCAAATGCTTCGGTCGAAGGATACAGCCGTCAGCGGGTACAGATGAAAGCCTTCGATCCGATTTATATGCCGGCTCTTAACAGAGAAAACACCCCGGGACAGATCGGTCAGGGAGTAGAGGTTTCACGGATCGAACGGGTTAAAGATATGATCCTGGAGGGACGGATTGTTGGTCAGGCAAATGGCCAGGGATATTGGGCAGCCAGGGATAAATATCTGCTCATGGTAGAGCAGGTTTACCATGAACCGGGAGAGCTTTCCGTCCGCTCTCTGATGGACAAATTCTGGGAATCCTGGCAGGAGCTCTCTCTCTATCCCCAGGAAGAGGCAGCACGGCAGAGTGTTGTACAGAGATCCAAGTCGTTGATGGATGGGATCCACTGGCAATATGAAAGCCTGAAAGAAATACGGAGCATGCTTGATCAGGATGTTGTCGCGACGGTTAAACAAATAAATACTTACCTTAACGATATCTCCTCTCTGAATGAGCAGATCGTGAAAATTGAGGCGTTGGGAGACAATCCCAACGACCTGCTGGATCGCCGGGATCTCCTGGTAAAAAACCTTTCATACTTGATAAACATAACCATTGAAAACAGGGACCCTGATGAGTTTTCGATTCATACCAGCGGTCTTCATCTGATTCAGGGGCGGGTCATAAGCCCGCTTAAAACAGTTTCTGATCCTTTAAACGAAGGGTACACCAATGTTGTCTGGGAAGATTCGGGGGAGACAGCCTGGTTCCAGGGGGGGAAACTCGCGGGTCTGATTGAGCTTCGGGATGTCGATGTGCGGGGTGAGATCCAGAAACTCGATATGATGACGGTCAACTTCGTTGATCTGGTAAATGAGGTCCACCGCAGCGCCTATGGGAGGAACGGAAGGACCGGACTAGATTTCTTTCAGGAGTATCCCGCTATCAACAACATTCTTGGAAATTATGACCGTAATGGGGATGGGGTTTTTGATTCCACCTATATTTTCCGGGTTGCCGGGCAGAATAATCTGGATCCACAACAGCAGATTGGCCTTCAAGGCACTATTACCCTCTCAGGTCCTCGAGGGAACATAACTATCGATTATTTCCCAACTGACACAGTTGGAGATCTTGTAGAGAGAATAAACGTTTCAGGCAGTGAGGTTGTAGCCCGGTTGGATCGGAATAATACCTTGACCCTCAAAGCTATTCCCGCGGCAGTGAATGAGAATCCCGATTTCGTAATCCGCCACATTGAGGACTCCGGTCAGTTCCTCGTGGGGTACGCGGGGATCCTGAATGCATCGGGGGCCGAAGGGGCCTATGACTGGGGCGGGGCAGACGCGGTCCTTGCCTTTCGGGGGGGAAACCTTGATTTCGCCGTAGCTCCCTTACAGCATCCTGCCGGCTGGATAGAGGTAAACGAAGCAATTATCAATGATCCAGGTTCGATTGCAGCAGGCTTTGGGGTCAATGGAAGGCCCGCCGCTTCCGGTGATGGATCAGCGGCAATCGCCATTGCCGCATTGCGAAATTCCCCGGTAATGGTTGGAAGACTTCCCTCTTTTGATGAATATTTTTCTCAGGTAGTTGCCGACGCCGGACTCCGTGGAGAGGCTGCCGAGATCGCTCTGCAAACCGAAAACGCGATTATGAAGGAACTTGAAGATATGTGGCAGTCAATTTCGGGGGTGAATATCGATGAGGAACTGGGGCAGATGATCAAGTTCCAGCACGGGTACACTGCCGCTGCCAGATTTATTACCGAAGTGGATAAGATGCTCGATACCATTATCAACAGGATGGGAGTGTAACGTAAATGAAACGGATCAGCACAAACATGAGCAATTATGATATGCAGTATTTTTCACGGATCCGGCAGTGGGAAATGAATAATCTCCAAAACAAGATGGCCGACCAGACAAGGATCAAAAACCTCCGGGACGATCCTATCGCCGCTGCCCACTCGACCAGGTATCTCTCCCATATTACCCGGCTTACCCGTTTTTCAAAGAACATTGAGACAGTACAAAGTAATCACCGAATAGCTGAGGGGTATCTTCGGGAATCAAACAATATCCTTCACCGAATCAGAGAACTCGCGATCCAGGGGGGCAACGATACCTACACCGTCTCAGACAAGAGGATTATGGGGGAGGAGGTAAACCAACTGCTGAAAGAGCTGCTGGAACTCGCGAATTCCCGGTCTGGCGATGGAACTTTTCTTTTCGCCGGGGATAAAAACCAGACAAAGCCCTACCGAATTATGGAAGGGAATTTTCCCGGCATAAATGGAAAGTTGGCAACGGGAGTTGAATATATCGGATCGATTAATCCGGGGCAAGCAGAGATTTCCGAAGGGAGTTATATCGATACAAATATGCCGGGGAACCAGATCTTCTGGGCGGAACAGCAGCAGATTTTTTCTACGGTAGATGGTACATCCTATCAGGTGGAAGAGGATTCAACTATCCTCGTTGATGGCGAACGGATTGATCTTTCCGTGGGTGATAATGTATATGCCATTATCGCGAAGATAAATACCTCCAGGGCAGCTGTACAGGCTCACCTTGATCCTGTAAGTAACGCAATCGTGCTTCAGACAACCGCGCCTCATCAATTGTGGCTGGAAGATGAGGGTGAGGGGCATGTATTGCAGGATCTTGGCATTCTGAAGGGAAATGGAGTTCCCCCTCATAATCTTGCGGTTGACAGTGAAATCGGAGGTGGGTCCCTCTTTGATATGGTCATCCATTTGAGGAATTCTCTCTACGAGGGAAATACCATTGATATCGGTGGATCAGCCCTGAAGGGTCTTACCTTGGCACAGGACCAGGTTCTTGCTAAAATGGCAGAGATCGGGGCGAAGGATGAGCGGATGCAGATGGTCCAGGGACGGCTGGATTACGAGATTCCGGAAATGAAGGAAAAGAATTCCCGGGAAGTTGATCTTGATTTCGCGAAAGCGATTACCGATCTCAAGATGCTTGAGTTCAACCATAAAGTAGCTCTTCAAACCGCCGCGCGAATTCTTCAACCAACCCTGTTGGATTTTCTAAGGTAGGCACCATGAAAGTAAACACAAAACCCTATGGCACCATTGAGGTTGACGACAGACAGAAGATTTACTTTCCCTATGGTATTCTCGGATTTGAGACATTCAGGGAATTTGTTCTTTTGGATGCTCTTCAACAACCCTTCTACTGGCTTCAGTCCATGGAGGTCCCGGAGATTGCATTTGTTCTGATAAATCCACAAATCTTCCAGCCGGAATACCGACTGGAAGTAGCTGATACCGACCTCGAAGAGATCGATACAAATAAAGAGGATTCCGAGAATATCCTTACCTTTGCAATTGTAACGATTCCGGAAAATCACTCCAAGATGACCGCGAACCTCCAGGGACCAATAATAATCAACAGACAGAATCGCAAGGGCAGACAGTCGATATCCCTTAACCCGAAGTGGAAGATCAGGCATTACATTCTCGATGAGCTTTCGAGGGTGAGGGAAGAGGTATGCTGATACTCGCCAGGAAAGAAAACGAAAGCATTATTATCGGGGACCAGATCGAAATCTCTATTGTGAATATAAAGGGTGATCAGGTAAAACTTGGAATAAAAGCCCCAAGAGAGATTAAGGTCTATCGATTAGAGGTTTATAACGCGATACAAGAGGAAAATAAAGCAGCAGCCAAGGCAAAGGCAGAATTGCCGGAGCTTTCAGTTTTTCTTCCAGGGAAAGCCATTCAGAAGCCTGCTACTAAGGAAGTGTCTTCAAAGTTAGATATCAGCGAATCTGACCGGTAAGCAGTTCATCTTCAGGCTTCTGTTTTCCCGGATCACGAAGTCGATTCCAGATGTTTGCATAATCTTCATTGAGCTCGTGAAAGAGGTCGAGAAGAGCGGGATCGAAGTGGGACCCTCTTTCCGACTCCATAATATCCACCGCCTCTTCATGGCTAAATTCCTCTTTGTAACTTCTATGGCTCCTGAGAGCATCATAAACATCAGCTATGGCCACGATACGGGCAGGCAGGGGGATAGTGAATCCTGAAAGCTCGAGAGGATAACCCGATCCATCCCATTTTTCATGATGGAAAACGGCGATGTTTTTTGCCATTGGAGAGGGATGGGAGTTCAGGATGTACGCGCCATTTTTGGTATGTTCCTTCATGGTGGTCCATTCCAGGGCATCCAGAGGGCCGGCTTTATTTAAAATATCATCGGGTGTACCGATTTTACCTACATCATGCATAGGCGCGAGGAACCTGATATTTTCAATAAATTCTTTGTCAATTTCCTCGTATCCCGGTTTGTGGTAGAGATGCTCCGCCATAAGCTTTGAATATTCGCCGACCCGGTCGATATGATACCCTGTATCGTTGTCCTTGAGTCTAGAAGCTTCTAGAAGACTCTTGAATATTGATGTGAGAAGTGTTTTATTCTCTTCCGTCACATTGTCAAATACCGCAAGATACCCATCGGGCAGGGAATGATCAAATTGAAAAGGGGTGATAATCATGTTTGCTATAACCGTGAGAAACTCCCTCCCGCGAGCTTCTACCCGTCCGTACCAGGAGAAACCTGACTCCGCATTTCTAAGGGTCCGGAGAATGCTGGTAATATCCTGAATCGCGAGGTAAGGTTGAAATAATTGAAGGAGCTGAATAACGGTGTCGGAACGGTGCTGCAGGAAGGTTTCGATAAACGCGGGATTAGTCCAGAGCATCCTGAGATTATTGTCCAGGATAACCGCGGCAACAGGTGCATTCTGATAACTTTTTTTTAAGAATAGAACCTCTTTTTTTTCAAGGAGATTGGAAAAACCAGGTATATGTTCCTCTACATTATACGGTTCCGGTAATTCTTCGAGATCCTCAAGTTCCACCAGTTCTTCCAGATCCATCATTACTCCTTGATTTCTTTTTTCTCCCGGGATATTTCCGCTTCGCTTCTCCTTAAATAAAGAGGCCCGAGGTTATCGGGGTCAGGACCGGATTTCTGAAAAGTCACCTTTCCAAGATTCAAGAGAGCCTGTGACCTACCCTGACGGGCAAGGGGATCTACATTCCAGGTTTCAGGAAGACCGGAAGCTTTGAAAATCTCCACATCCGCACCGGTTAAAAGGACTTTTTCAGTGGTCCCGACCAACTCAACAAGGGCATCTTTTGGTATATCAAGATACTCTGAAATCCGCTTCCCCTTCCTGTACAGAGCGGTGTAATAGCACTTCTTTTTCGCGTCTAATAAGGGAAGAACAACACCATCAAAATAATCGTATCCGAAAGCTATAAAGTCAAGGGTGGGTACCGATACAAGGGGCACTTCAGCTCCAACCGAAAGACCTTTGGCTGTCGCCATACCTATTCGCAGCCCGGTAAAAGAGCCTGGGCCCCGGGCACAGCTGATAAGATCCAGGTCCTTCAGGGTAAGTTCCGCTTCCTCAAGGAGCTCTCCAATGAGGGGGGAAAGCAGTTCTGAGTGTTTTAAGCCAATAAGCCTGTCTACTTCGTAGATATGAGATCCTTTTTCCACGCAGATACTCAAGATATCGCTGGAGGTATCAAAGGCAAGGATGTTCACAATTCAAGTCCTTCAATTTCAATTGACCGGGTCCCATCGGTGCACTCAATGATAATATGGACCCGGATATAATTTTCCGGAAAGAGTTCCCGGATCTTTTCGCTCCACTCAATGACACAGACCCCATCGCCGAAAAGGTACTCTTCAGCACCAAGTAATTCTGCTTCATCGACGCTGCTGAGCCTGTATAAGTCAATATGATAGAGGGGTAATCGACCTTCATACTCCGAAATAATGGTGTAGGTAGGGCTGGTTACCGGTTCCAGGATATCCAGCGCACGGGCTATCCCCTTCACAATAGTGGTTTTCCCGGCTCCAAGGGTCCCTTCAAGGGCAATAACCGATCCCGGGGTTACTACCTCCCCAATTCGGTAACCGACGCTAATAGTGTCTTCCGTTGTAGGTGCTGTTATCTTTGTCAAAGTAACTTTCCTTGTTTTTCAAGTTCAACAATATAGGATTTCATTCCTTTTTTCAAGATTTCTGATTTCGAGAATCCTCATGGAAATAATGGTAGAAAAAGTAGCGCTAAAGGTCAACGGCTTTGGATCAGATTTTCAACCTGCCCGTATCAAGATTATACACAAAGGTGTTGATATTGTTCATGTTTTTCTTCGTTACTTTGGTATACCTGATGTGCATGATTCCCCCGATGGGTCTGACCTTTCGGATCGATTTTACCTTACCAAAGATCACTACCGGAGTTGATCGATCGGTCTCAAACTCCACTTTTATCAGGGTGTTTCCTGGGAGAGGGTAAGAACTTTTAACCGCGCAGCCGCCGGCGGAAACATCAATAATAGTACCGAGTGCCCCTCTTTCCTCTTCGATAAAAGCCTTTCTTACCTGGTTTTTACCAGTTCCGGTAGTAATAATCCTGACAGGGTAAAAATAGGTGGGTTTATCCAGGTGTTTTCGCCTGTATTTACGTTGTTGGGCTTGCTTAACATGAGCTGAGTGTTGAAGGAAAAGACTGGAAACCCCTCGAATGACATTATATCCTGCTACTTTTGTAACAAAGGAGAACCCCTGCCCGTTGGATTTCCAGAAAAAGACATCGATTCCGGTTCCCTTCCTCCAGCGGACTTGGTTGCCCTGATTGTCTGTCGGGATTAGAGTTCCCAGGGTGTCCTGAAGATTGGAGGTAACCCGGGAAGGGTAACGGCCTCCGCTATCCGGAGAAAGGACAATATTCTGCCCCAATTTCATTTGTCTTGTTCCTGTGACGACCTGTTTCGCTTGAGAGCCTCTCTCTATCTTCTGTTTTATTCGAAAAAGGGTAAGTTTTTGAGATTCCTTTACCTGTGATGAGGTCACCTCAATCTCCGTATCGGATAAAGCCCTTCCGAGGACATGGTCCAGTTGACGGGAGTTTGTGAGAAGAGCGTAGGGGTTGGGAACATGATACTTTCGAATAAGGTTGTCAAGGGTTTTAATTTCAATTTTAGTGAGCCCAAGGCGTTCTGCGTTCCTGCGAAAAGTAAACCGGCTGTACCTGACCGGCTGAGCCCCTTTTCCCTTTACAGGAGTCCTTCTCCCACGGCGGACAGGGGCCGAAGATGTTGTGCGATTACTGATAACAAGAAACAGGATAAAAGCGATAAGAATTCCAGCGCCGATGATGATGGATGTTGGGTCCTGCTCTTTAATATAAGAAATCTGAAGCAAAAAAAACATTTATTTACCAACCATATCGAAAGATGCTAATCCGGTTAAAAGAGCTTCGATTCGCGGAGCTATTTCGTATTCCAGAAGATCTCCAATAAGTACACTATCTTCCACCGCGAAAGCATCACTCAGCTCATTAAGGACCAGATTGAGTGCTCCATAGAAATCACCGAAACTCATTCCGTCGATATTTCCTTTTGTGAAGTCAACAAGACCGTTCTCTTTCAGAATTGGATAAAGCCTGATGAGTTTCTGGGATAATTCAATAAACTTCAGGATTGAGTCCATCGCTTTACGATCTTTTCCGGTTTGCAGCATGATAGAGACATCACTGATTTCCGGAATTGATTGTTTTAACAGCTCTCCTGTCGCAAGGAGCTCTTTTAGAGGGTCCGAGTATTCTCTCATTCTGTCTGCTGAAAGAACAAGAAAGTGCTGAATCAAGGGTTTTAACGAGGGAAAATCGAGGATATCCTCCTTTGTGTTCAGGATATCAAGTTCGTCAATAGCCATACTCAGCCTGTTAACCTCAGAACCTTCCGAATCAGGACCTGGAATACTCAAAATAGAGCCAAGCTGCTCCCTAAGAAAGGGATATTCTTTTTTGAGTTCCCGGAGAATGGGCAGGTTTCTCACCACAATCGCTTTTTCAAAGAGGGAAAAGAATTGAAATACCGTTTGTAGACGGCCAATCTGAAGAGAATGAAGAGTATCAGCGGTAAGATAGAGGTTTTTCGCTTTTTTAACGGAGGTATCTCTCCATTGTTCAAATTCCTCAATCCGGAGGCTGTTCCCGTCATATTGGATACCGGTAATCTGAAAACCTTCCGATTGAAGCCAGTTTTCGATCCCCCGGATCACCTCGCCAAGGTTTTTTTCTCCCTCTAAGGTCACATCAAGCTGTTTTTCGTTGAGAAAAATCTGCACCTTATTCTCTCCTATTAATCACTCTGGTTGCTGTTAAGGTTCTGGATGGCCCGGGAATTCGATTCCATGGCCTCGATCATCCCCTCCATCATACCATACTTTCGCCGTAAATCCTGTTCTGTTCTTTCAAGTCTTGTTTCCAGGCTGCTGATTTCATCACCGGTCCTGCTGATCTGTCTATCTAATCCACTCATTCTGCCTGCAATGATACCGCCGGTCTGAGAATATGGACGTAAATAAGTTTCGATGCTGAATGCGACACCGGTATCGACGATGAGGTCTTCATCAGTATCAACACCAAAAAGCTCTTTTATTGCCGGCAGATGGGATTTAAGGGCTTCATCAAGTTTTTCTTCCTCAATCTCAATGTACCCCCTGAGTTTGGAAGTATCTAAACTTCCAACGCTGCCTGACACGTTAGTGGAAATACCAATGTGGGCAAGAAGACTTATCTCTCTTCCGTCAATAGTGGGATATGGGTTCATCATGATTCGCTGAAGCCGGCTTTTCATTTGCGTGAACATGGTTTCACCCTGGAAGAGTCCCAGTTGGTCCTCCATTTTCGCCTGATCTTCATCTGAGAGATACTCTAGTTCATTGAGGACAAGAAGATCTTCGGAGTCACTGGTTAATACGGTGATTTCAGAAAGCAGCCTGTTATAGTATCCGATAAAAGTTATAATGCTGTCTTTTACACTTTCCCTGTCAGGTTCAACCTTCAAGGTCGCTTCTCCCGGTTTGTGGAGTTCAAAGGTTACTCCGGGGAGAAGATCATCAACAATATTTGATTCTCGTGTAACCTCAATCCCTTCAAGGAGGATCTTCGCGTCCCGGGCTTCAGAAATTGAATTCCCCGGGCGGTATTCCCCACGGGCATTTGGATCATAGACACGAACATTGAGGATTTCGATTTCACGGTATGTGTTTCGGTTCCTTACCCTGAGTTCTAGTAATGTGCCGAGATCTTTTAAAGGGATAGTGAGGGTCTGGACCTCTTCGGAATCTTTCAGCGCTGGAAGGGCG
>JAGLYY010000121.1 GCA_023131935.1 Spirochaetales bacterium
TCAGGAGGCGCCGACGGGGTCCATGGCGGCTTGGGAGCGTCGGAACCGGCACTGTGGATGGTGATCCCTTCGTGAGTAATACTGCCGATAGCTGGAACTTCCGGTCCCGTTGGAGGAGCAGGAGGTGACCATTCCTCCCTGTCAAGGTTCTTCACCTGTACTTTTATCTCAAGCACAAGATCCTCTTCGGGGTCAACGGGAGGTGTGAAGGGGAGGGCAAGAGATTTTTGAGGCGAAACGATGATCCCCTCTTCTACAACCCGAAAACTTTCCGGAGACAGGCGGCCGTTTATTCCCGTTACTGATCCGCTTTCCATGGGAATGGTCCTGATGCCGGTGAAGGCTGTTTTTAGCATTCCGGTACGGAGTCCCAGGGTAATGGAATCATCCTGGAAAGAAAGCGGGTTACTTGACCCTGTGTTCATGGACTCAATAAGGAGAACTTCAGTATCCGCGGTGTCCCTGATAACACTGGCATGGATCAGGTCCCTGGATCTGCGGTTAAGGGTTTCGGTAAAATCGGTAAGGTCCCCTCCCCGAAAACGGAACAGGACCTCCTTGTCCCCGACAGTAAATCCGTAGGTCCCTTCAGGAACAGCAAAATCCTTATCGATGGAGCGGGAGAGAAAACGGTCTGCCTGGGCAGTCTGGATTATTTCTATGTCGGTTGTGCTTTCAACCGCTTCCCGTGTAGCTGAAGCGGTGAGGATGGAATCATCTGAGCTGCTGCCTGTCCTGTTCTGGAAGGGGTTTTGAAATCCATAGAGAGTTTTCGCGGCGCTTTCCAACCGGCCGATTGACCGGTTAACCTGCTGCCAGACAACCTTCTGCTTTTTAAAAGTCTCAACCCGGCCCTCTAACCGGTTCAGAGGTATCCGCTCCAGCTTCATGAGGTCATCTATCATCTTTTGGGTGTTGAATCTGCTGTTTGAGACACCGGGGATGGATATATCTGACATCTGTTATCCCCCCCCCCAATGAAAGATTGTTAAATTTCCTGATCGAACAGAAGTCCTATAATCTCTCGCATCCGAATATGGAGCCGCTGCAGCTCTTCGGGGGGAACCTCCCTAATAACCTTATCGGTTTCGCTGTCAATCACCTTTACGACAACCTCACCGAGTTCCCTGTTGATAGAAAACTGGAGTCTCCTGTTGAGAGAGGAGGTAATGTTGAGGACCTTCCGCAGGTAGCTTATGAGTTCTTCTCTGCTGCGAACAGGTCTATTTTGAGGCTGTTTTTGTTCCTTTTCAACGAGTTTCCGTTTTTTTGCAGCATCTTTTTGTTGTTGTTCTCGAACGGAAATTCCGTTATGAATCCCCTGTATTTCCTGTTCCATAAAGCTTTCCTCATGGAAAACGATGAGAAGGGGGGCGCGAGCCCCTCCCATCGAAAAGTACTTAAAGAGATGACGTCCAGAAATCTCTTTACCTGAACGGATAATACCACAAATGCTCTTACAGTAGCTGAAGTACTGACTGAGATTTGGTGTTAGCCTGGGCCAGCATGGCTGTGCCCGCCTGCACCAGAATCTGGTTCTTTACGTACTGGACCATCTCGGAAGCCATATCAACATCCCTGATTCGTGATTCAGCAGCCTGAAGATTCTCAGCTGCGATGGCAACACCTACTGAAGCCATCTCGAATCGGTTCTGATAGGCACCAAGATCGGCACGCTGAGCTGAAATCTGTCTGAGCGCACTGTCAACTGTCCCAATAGCCATGTTGGCGTTTTCGGGGGTATCAATCTGGAGTGTCTCGCCGGTACCCTGAGCATTCTCGATGCCGAGAGCCTCAGCGGACATATTCCCGATGTATATCTTTTCGTTTTGGTCCATATTCGCGCCGACCTGGATCTGCATTGTGCGGGGTCCATCTTGGGCGAAGGCACCGGTGAGCATATTCATGCCGTTGAACTGAGCATGAGATGCAATCCTGTTGATCTCGTCAATCAGCTGAGAAACCTCAACCTGGATCTGTGCCCGGTCTTCATCGGTGTAAATACCGTTTGAGGACTGGACGGAAAGTTCTCTGAGCCTGTGCATAATATCCTGGGTTTCCTGAAGATATCCTTCAGCTGTCTGGATAAAGGCAACACCATTCTGGATGTTTCTTTCTGCCTGGTTCAGACCCCTTATCTGGCCTCTGAGCTTTTCGGATACCGCAAGTCCGGAAGCGTCGTCTCCGGCGCGGTTAATCCTCATACCAGAACTCAGTTTCTCGATGTTTTTGTTAACACTGAGGTCCATAACTCCTAACTGACGGTTGGCGTACATAGCGCTCATGTTGTGATTAATAATCATTTATTCCCTCCTTGAAAGGTTAAAAGAGGCTTCCTTTGCCTCTTAGTGGACATTGCCTGCAGGGGAAATACAGAAGACTACTTTCGCGCCTCTTCTGCTCCGTTCTATTCCCCCGCGCGACAAGGAGACGCCTCCGACCATCGGTACTACCGAGAAAGCCGGAAACTCTCCTTATCATTCGCAAGTCCCCTTTCTAAAGGGATATTTTCAAAGAACGACGGAAGTTAACCAATCTACACTATAATAACCTAACTGAGAAGTTGCAAGATTGACTGAGTTTTCATGTTGGCCTGGGCCAGCATTGCAGTTCCGGTCTGAACCAGTATCTGGTTCTTTGTATATTCAACCATTTCAGCAGCCATGTCCGTGTCCCGGATTCTGCTTTCTGCTGCCTGCAGGTTCTCAGCGCCAATATCAAGGCCAACAACAGCATGTTCAAGCCTGTTCTGATACGCACCAAGATCCGCACGCTGTTTGTTAACCTTTCTGAGTGCGGCATCAACAGTACCAATAGCTTTGTTCGCGGAATCAGGATCTTCCATAGTGATAATACCTTCTCCAGCCACCTCTTTAAGACCAAGAGAACGGCTTGTCATGGTTCCGATGAATACCCGCTCTCTCTGATCCATGTTAGCGCCGATATGGAACCACATGGAAGCGGTGACAACATTTTCTCCGGAATCAACAGCAAATCGGCCGGTTAACATATTCATACCGTTAAACTGAGCGTGGGAGGCAATCCGGTCTACTTCATCGACGAGCTGAGAGATCTCCACCTGGATTTGCATCCTGTCTTCATCACTGTAGATACCGTTTGCTGATTGTACTGCAAGCTCTCTTATCCGGTGCATGATATCCTGGGTCTCCTGAAGATAGCCTTCGGTTGTCTGAATGAAAGAAATACCGTTTGAGGCATTAGCAGAAGCCTGAAGGAGACCTCGAATCTGGGCGCGCATCTTTTCAGATACAGCAAGACCGGAAGCATCATCTCCCGCGCGATTGATTCTTAAGCCTGATGCAAGTTTTTCCATGTTTTTCGTCACCTGATTGTGGGTAACTTTGAGTTTGTTTTGAGCGAACAGCGCACTCATGTTGTGATTTATGATCATATTTTCCTCCGTGAAAGCATGTAACGGGCATCCTTGCCCGAATATTCACGATCCCCGACGAGGGACCTCAGGACATTTTTTTTCTGGTATATTGCCCCCTTTTTTTGAAAAATTCCCCTAAACCAGTCTAAAAAAAAGCCGATCATTAGAATGATAGGGGGAAGAAGGCTCTGAACCCGCCTATATGAGTGCAGTCCTTCCCTCGTTCTTTTCATCGACCCCCGCCTCCTTAATCTTTAAGAAAAAACCATATTATTATTATGAAAAAGATAAAAAAACAGGGGAAAAGGAAGTGATAATGGCTTAGCTTTGTATTTTGATATGATTCTGGACCCGTTTTGAGCTCAGGAAATCATTGATACGCATTTTATATTCAATGGGAACCAGCTCTTCAGCAAATTGTATGGCAAGAGCAGCGATATCTTTCCTTCCTTCTACCGGTTCAAAACGGACAACTATCCCTTTCAGATGAAAAACAGGATTATCCTCCATCTCTATCCTGAGGGTCGCCGGCTTACTGATAAGAAATTTTGCAATGCCGGGGATGATGACCTTAGCACCTGAGAAGGAGAGATCCCTGATTATGCATTTCCTGGGAATATTCTGGATGAGGATATGGGCGGTTTTGGATTTGAGTCCAAGCCTGCGAATGTTTTCGGGATGTATCGGAATCCGTTCCTCTTTCCGTTTCTTTGAATTAATATTGGTTTCCAGAAGTTTCCCTAGAATCCAAATAAGATCGTCAGGAGGACGCTGGGTGTAGGTGAGAGAAACAAAGTTCAGGTTCGGATTTTCTTTACTGTAAGGATTAAAACCGGTGATCTTTGCGCTGATAAAAAATTGAATCGGATCGGTCTTGTCGCTTAAGCCAAAAGAAAAACGGAGGTTTACAAGATTATTTGCACTTCTTATCTTCTCATGAAGAGTTTCTGAGATATTCCCAATCACCTTGGCCCCAACAAAAGAGGTTGAGTAAATGACACAGGGCCATTGGTCTCCAAGGCATTTCAGGAAGACCTGCTGGGGCTGCAGCTTGACAGCGCGTATTACATCCTTATTGAAGGTTAGATCAATTGTACGGAAGAGGTCGTAATATCGTGTTATCTGCTGACTGGTGATTACTGCCATAGTTTATTTCAGGCCGTCCCTTAACTTAATCTCACTGAAACGAGGCTGTTCTTAGCGCTATATATGGTGTCTTCATATTTTAATACACTATATATAGAGCTGAAATATAGTACTATTAATTAACGAACAGCCTCATTTACACCGTATTATCTGTGTTCTCTGATACACTGTCAACTGTATTGAGGTTGGGAACAGATGAAAGGTTGAAAGAAAACCCCGCAGTGCCGCTCGGAGAAAATCTCTTGAACTCCGAAAGTTCAAGTGGGTTTCCTATACGGGGCATCCAGTATCCCCGCACAAGTCAGGGATGCAATTCAACCTCGTAAAGCGGAATCCCGTCTAATAGGGTTGACCCAAGAGACTTTAACCCCCTCCCGAACACCGCAGGGTCAATTACTGCAGGCTATTTTCAATACGGTCCATTATAGACCGGGTTATTCGTTTTATTTCTTCTTCATCCTGCCCTGACGGAGCCTTTTGACGAAAAAGGTCGTCAGTAATAAGGATTGCAGTAAGTATAGCGACCTTCAGGGGGTCTTTCACCGCCATAGAACCTTCCACCTCAGTGATCCGGTCGTGAACATAATCCAGTATACGGGAAAGATACACTGAGTCTTCGTCAGTTTGAATGGTAAAGGAGGTGCCCAGCATCTGGATACGGACTTGTTCCTTTCCCATATCGGTCCTAGAAAATATCCAGTTCGCCCGTTTGCGGTTGTTCAGAGTTATTCCCCTCCCCCTCATCCTGTTCTTCAGGTGGGGAGGTAACATCGGGCTTTTCTGCCTGTTTGGCTTGTACAGGAGGGGAATCATTCGATTGTATTGAAGATCCCTCTCCGCCAAGTTCATCTTCAAGGCGATCCAATTGACTTAAAGCTGTAAGAATACCCTTTTCGATCTCTCCCTGTCCCTGTTTAAAATCTTCAATAAGCACTTCAAGATCTCCAACCTTCTTTTCATAAGAGGAAAGGGTCTTTTTTAAGGCGGTATTTTCCTGCTGAAGGGTACGAATACGCTCAACCGCCTTGGTAACTTTGAGGTCCAGGCTCCGGATTTGATCAAGGGTGATCATAAACTATACCTCTAGAGCCTCTTTCGCTTTCGATACGAGGGCACTAAACCCGGAAGGGTCTTCAATGGCCATGTTAGAAAGGGCTTTCCGGTTAATCTGGATATTTGCCTTGGAGAGGCCATTGATAAACCGGGAGTAGCTCATCTCCTCCGCCCGGCAGGATGCAGAGATTCTGGCAATCCAGAGATGTCTAAAATCCCTTTTTCTCCGTTTCCTGTCGCGGTATGCATATTGGCCGGCTTTCCGCACGGCATCTTTCGCGGTTCTTAAGAGTTTGCTGCGGCGTCCCCAAAACCCCTTTGCTTGTTTTAGTGTTTTTTTACGGCGTTCGCTTCGCCTGGTTCCATCAACTGCGCGTGGCATCTATCTCGAACTCCTTTCGATCCTTAACCGTATGGTAATAATTTTCTTGCTTTCTTCTGCTCCGCGGCACTGAGGATCCCTGAATGCCTCAGGTTCCTTTTCCGTTTAGTGCTTTTCTTCGTAAGGATGTGTCGTAATCCCTGTTTCTTGTACTTAACCTTACCTGAGGCTGTAAGCTTATACCGCTTGGCAGCGGCTTTTCTCGTTTTCATCTTTGGCATAAAAATTGTCCCTCTATTTCTTTGATGATTTCGGATTCAATATCATTGACATAAAACGGCCTTCCATCGCTGGCGGCCGGTCAACTACATAGGTCCCCTCTTCCAGTAGCCCAAGAACATTATCGAGAACAACCTTTCCGAGTTCGGTATGAGCAAGTTCCCTTCCGCGGAACCGGATGGTAACTTTTACCTTATTACCGTCCTCAAGGAATTCCTTTACATGCTTTGCTTTAAACTGCAAATCATGCTTCTCGATTTTTGGCTGCATTCTAATCTCTTTCATTTTAACCAGTTTCTGGTTTTTCTTCGATTCCCGCAGGCGTTTTTCCTGCTCAAACCTGTATTTCCCATAATCGAGAATTTTACAAACCGGTGGGTTGGCCTGAGGGGCAACCTCAACGAGGTCCATTTCAGATTCTTTTGCCAGGTTCAGTGCGTCACCGGTAGCAATAACGCCCCGCTGTTCACCCTGCGCATCGATGAGCCGTACCTCGCGGACACGGATCTCTTCATTGATTCTCAGTCGTTTTGCAGCCAACGTTCCTCCTCTCTTAAGCGTACCAAAAGTTTCTCCAACTATATCACCCAAAGGTAAAAGAGTCAAAGGGTAGGTTCATTTGTATCAGACAATTGGGGGACTATAGCAGAAAAGAGATTTCATGTCCATAAGGAGTTGAAGAGAGGGTATATCCTGTGGTAATGTCTTGCTGATATGATATTTTTTCTATTCGCTTCAATACCTTTAACATTTCTTTTCCTGGTTTCCTGTTGTCATGCGGATGCCCTGGGAAGAAGAGGATTCTGGATCCCTGTCGTTCAGGGAGTATTTACCTATCTGCCGGCGGTACTGCTTTTTCTGATCTTTCGCGGATCATCCGAAGCTGTTTATACCACGGCACGATTGTATTTTTTTCATTTTTATCATGATTATTTCCTCTGGCTGTTGCTTGGTACCCTGGGTTATTTCCTGATACACGGGTTCCCCAAGTATACCGATGAGGGTGGGCTCGATCTTTTTGGATTTTTTACCGGGTTCTTCACCGCAGTTAATCTTTTTGAACTAATATTCCGAACCGGGAATTTCACCCCTTACACCCTGTTTCTCCTTCCTCTTTCCCGGATATCCCTCGTAATATTGGCAACCATGCTTATTACAAAAGGGTTTTCCTTTGATGGATTTCAGCAATGGGCCCTCTTCGGGGCAGCGGTATTGACAGCTCTTCTTCCCGCCTTCAGCGCCCTGCTTTATGAAATTCATTTCCCGGTACTTGCCTGGTTAGTTACGTTTATACTGATCCTCGGAGCCGGAGGGGTATATCTCTTTTCTAACCGTTCTTACCGGTACAGGATCAACCCTTTCCAGCGGAACCGAGAACGTTAGTATTTTTATGGGCATATAATTCTTTCAACAATTCTCTCGCAGGTCCAAGATATTTTCTCGGGTCGAACTGACCGGGATTCTCCGCCATATATTTTCGAATTGCCGCTGTCATCGCAATTCTGCCATCGGTATCGATGTTGATTTTGCAAACCGCGGATCGAGTAGCTTTTCTGAGCTCTTCTTCAGGAATCCCAATCGCGTCCTTCAGATCGCCCCCAAATTCATTAATAATCGAGACATATTCTCCAGGTATTGATGACGAACCGTGGAGTACAATGGGGAATCCGGGAATTTTCTTTTCAATTTCTTCAAGAATATCGAACCGGAGTGGCGGAGGAATGAGAATGCCATCAGCATCCCGTGTGCATTGCTCCGGCTTGAACTTGTTCGCGCCATGGGAGGTCCCGATAGAAATGGCTAGGCTGTCTACCCCTGTTTTCTTAACGAAATCAATAACCTCTTCAGGTTTTGTGTAGGTTGATTTTTCGGCAACTACATCATCCTCAACACCGGCGAGAACTCCAAGTTCTCCCTCGACAGTTACATAATCAGCTCTGGAATGGGCGTATTCTACAACCTTCTTTGTGAGGGCTATGTTCTCCTCGTAGGGTAGATGGGACCCATCAATCATAACGGATGAGAAACCGGAATCGATACAGTCTTTGGCCAATTCGAAGGAATCACCATGGTCCAGGTGCAGAGCGATGGGGATTTCGTGCCCAAGTTCCCGGGCAAATTCAAACGCTCCCTTCGCCATGTTCCGGAGGAGGTTTGCATTCGCGTAGCTGCGGGCTCCTTTGGATACTTGAAGAATGACCGGGCTCTTTGTCTCTACACATGCCTGAATGATGGCCTGAAGCTGTTCAAGGTTATTAAAGTTATAGGCGGGAATGGCATAGCCGCCCTCGACGGCCTTTTTGAACATTTCTATCGTGTTTACAAGACCAAGTTCTTTGTAGGAAACCATGTTGTTTCTCCTTTACTTATCTTACTGCAAATCACCATGGATTGTAGGTTTCCACAAGAGGTATGTCAAGGCAGATAACCTTGACCATTCCCCTTTCACCCTGTAGGGTTTTCATGATGAAAAACTACTTATTAATGTCGCTTAGCCTCCTGTTATTCTCATTTGTCAGTTGCGAATCACCTGACATCCTTTCCATCGAAGACCCTTATGGAGTTGACTATTTTTTTGAATTTTCTTCTGTACTTAAGGATGAAGAACTTTCAGCCAGGCAGGTAGTGATTCCTCCGGAAGAAAGACTGAAAGTCAGCCAGTACGATGCAATAAAATCAGAAGCTGTAAAATGCGGAGCAATTCTGCTCAGTCCTCTTCTTTCTATTCATGGCCCAAGGCTCTCCCGCGAATTGCCGGAGGTAACAGTTTTTTATTTTGATATCGAATCAATAAAGGGCCAACCGCCTGGTAAGGACGCGGGACCGGGTGGGGTACCGATCTGGTGGGACCGTCGGGAGGTTTTTGAAAGCGCAGGGCAGCATGCTGCTGCTTTTATCGACAAAAAAATGATGGAGAGGAATGAAGGACTGCAGGCAGGGATGATATTTGCCGACGCGGGAGCCGGCAGAAGTTCCGAAAGGGAGTCCTTTTTATCCGGATTCAACCAGATTGGAGATCCCGGCCTTTTGGAAATCCTGGAGACAGGGGGAGGAACAGATTATAATGAAACTAAGGTAAGAACTTTCCTCAAAGAGGAGGATTGGGTCCTTTTAATCCTCTTTGGAGCAGGATCTTCCACATTGGGTCTTGAATATGCTGAGGGGCGGGGAATCCCTGTGATTGGAGAATTCCTTCAATCTTATGAGGATGTGAATGTTTTATTTTCCCTGGAACCGGACTTTTCCCGGCTTTTTTATGAAATTTCTCATGAAATCGGGGAATTCAGTAAAGAAAAATGGGATATCGAGGCTGAAAAAGGGCATTCTCTTCGGCTCCATTGGGAGATTATAGGCAACGAGCAAGTTTTTTAAACTATTCTTTTTACTACAGAAAATTATTTGACAAGGTTATACTGAAAACCTATAATTCTATGTGTCTGAATTTTAAGGATCTGCAGTCAAGTAAGGAGTACAAAATGAAGCGAGGCGGAATCCTGTTTCTATGCCTTTTCTTTGTTGTTTCCCTTTTACCGCCAGTTCTTTCTGCTGACGAAGCAACTCAAAACCTTGTATCCCGTATTTTGGAGAGTTTTGATCCTGCGGATAAAGCAAGAGAATGGTACGTTCAGGGGAGTAAGTTTGTTACCGAGGGGTATCCCGAGTTAGCCTATGCCCAATCATGGCCCTACGCCCTTTTTGGCAACAATCGCGAAGGGAATGATTATCAGGTTCTTGGTATACACGCGAAATTTGATCGTCAGGGTTACAACTACATCGAAATCATCCCGGTAAAGAGGGAAGGCGGTGAGGTAATACCCGATCCGATACCGATTCCAGGGAGGGTAAAAGAATTTGATCTCTGGGTCTGGGGAACTCGATTTGATTATTACCTGGAATTATATCTGGAGGATTATAAGGGAATTGTTCATGTTCTCGATCTGGGAAATATGAACTTCACGGGGTGGAAAAATCTTCGTATCCAAATACCTTCTTATATTCCACAGCTAGTCGAATATATACCATATCTGAAGGGACTGGAACTTCTCAAGATCGTTCTCTGGACCCGGCCGCATGAGTCGGTGAGCGATTTTTATATGTATATCGATCAGATCAAGGTTCTGACAGATATGTTTGTTTCCCGGTTCGATGGTGACGACCTCGCTTTACCTGAAAAGGTAAGTGAAGTTTGGTCCGAAGGAGGAGAATAACAGCAATGAAGAAACTGGTAGTAATACTTTTACTTTTACTTTTTGCAGGTGTTTCCGCTTTCGGCCAGGTTTCGGTTGGGACCCCCGATGCAACGGAAGTCGGTGTTGACAGTGCCCAGCAGAAGCTGAAAGAGGTTTCTGTTGATAAATTCGAACGGGCAGGGTCCTGGCTGGCTTCGATGCCGCGGGATATGGGGCTTACGACTGTCCGCCGTTTCATCGGAGGACCGATCGGGAAAGAACCTCTGGAAGATGAAGTGACCATTGGTATTGGTGAAGGGGACGTGAATGTTGTTGGCGTGAAGGTGCAATTTTTCAAACGGGGGATGGCGTTCTTCAGCATCTATCCTATCAAACCTCTGCCTGTTGAGGGGATTACCAAAACCGTATCGGTATGGGTAGTAGGAAGAAATACGAACCACATCCTGAAGATCCTTCTTGAAGATCAATTCGGTCACACCGCCCACATAACCATGGGAAAGCTCAATTTTAGTGGCTGGAAAAAACTGACGGTAGCGATCCCTCCGACCCTGGTTCAGCGGGATTTCCGATATACAAATAAATTGGGAATCAAGATTGCAGGTTTCCTGATAGAATGTGATCCTACTGCAACATATGGTTCTTACTACATTTACTTTGATGATCTTCGGGCAACCACCGATCTCTTTGCTGAGGAAAGCCGCGACGAAGATGATATGCCCGATGGCTGGTAGACCGATGACCCCAAAATTCAACCCTCCTTTCCAAAGGGGGGTTTTTTTATTACCTCTCTGCATCTTCCTGTTATCCTGTGCTGCAACATCTGCCTGGGGGCAAGAGGGATATCTTTTCCGCTTTTATCCCCCTTCGGTATTGAAGATTGTCGAGAAACAGAATCTCCGGAAATCGGAAAACGGGAGATACCGGGGTTTTATTTATAGAGAAGAGCGGAGTGTTCTGCGGGAAACCGGCATGGAGGGGGGATTTCGTACCTACGAAGGGGAGTTGTATCGTCTCGAAGAGATGAAACGGGAGGCACGATTTGTAGCGGTGCCTGTTGATGCATATTATTCAGCCTCCATGAGGCTGAATGAACTCGGGTTTATGGAACGCACTCAGATAAATTTCCCCCGGCTCCTAAACTTCCCTCTGTTTCCCGAAGAACCGGTTGCTCCTGGGGACACCTGGAGGGCATTTGGCGAGCGGCTTGTAGATCCGCTGAACAGCGGCCATTTAACGAGGGTCCAGTTTTATTGTGAATATGAATACGTAGGGGAAGGGGAGTATTATGGCAAATGGGGTCACAGTATACGGGCTCAATATGCGGTTCGGTACAGGCGGGGAGATGACCGGAATGGAGATTTCGCTCTCGCCAGCGTCCAGGGACGCCATATTGTTTCTATTATTCTCTACGAAGATGGTGGAATCTTCATGCGGGACACGGTGGATGAACAATATCAACATGATGATGTAGGGGAGATAACCTTCTCCGGTTTTATTCTCACCTGGTATAATCATGTAGTTGGCCTGGACCGGACTGAACTGCTTCGGGACCTGCAGGAAGATCTCGAAGAGAAAGGTGTTCCCGGAATCGACCTTCAGGAGGATGACCGGGGAGTAGCCCTTACGATTCGGGACCTGAATTTCATTGCTGATTCGCCGGAATTACTGCCATCTGAACGGGGACGGCTGGATGAGATAGCGGAAATTCTTTCAAGAGTAGAGAACCGGACAATCCTTGTTATTGGGCATACCGCGGACGTTGGCACACAGGAGAGTCAATTTGAACTTTCGATCCAACGGGCAAAAGCGATAATCGATGCAATGACTGAAAGGGGGTTACCCGCTGAAAGATTCATGTATCTTGGGAAAGGGGGGACCGAACCTATTGCATCAAATAATACCGATAAAGGGAGGGCACAAAACCGCCGGGTCGAGATCATCATTTTGGAGGATTAAAGGTGAAAGAGCCGGATGAAATTCGCTGAAACGATATTAATAAATTGATCCAGAGCAGTGCACCGTACTTCCGCCAGAATCTCATAGGTGTAGCCAATATTGCCGGGATGATTCACCTCTCCCCTTACTTTTTGCGGGCTTAAGTAGGGAGCATCGGTTTCGACTAAAATGGCATCATTCGGCAGGGCCCTTGCTGAGTCCCTGATATTTCTTGCATTCTTGTATGTGAGATTTCCACAGAAAGAGATCTGAAATCCGAGATTATAAAACTTTTGTGCCCATCCAAGGTCCGAGGAGAAGCAGTGCATAATCCCTCCGGCTTTTGGAGGAAGGCTTTGTAAAACATCGTAGGTTTCCCTGTCCGCCTTCCGGTTGTGGACGATAACAGGAAGATCATGGGTGTTCGCGATCTCGATCTGCTCGGCGAACAATTTAATCTGTTTTTCTTTTGTACCGTAATTCCAGTGAAAATCAAGACCTATCTCCCCAATACCAATTACCTGCTCGTGGGTTGCCTGTTCATTGATGAGGTCAAGCCGGAGTTTTAAATCGGAATTATCACTTTCCGCGAAACCGGGGTATAGACCGGTAGTGTGATAAAGATTGGGAAATGGAGCTCCCAGGGCAAGACGATCATCAAGATCATCACCGGTAATACCAATATCAAGGGCGAAGGAAAGACCACCATGAAAACATTTTTCCATTACCCTCTCCGGTTTCAATCCTTTACGCCTCATTTCCAGTAGATGAAGATGAGAGTCTATCATGCCTTCGTGAATGTGAATGAGCTTCATGTGCACTACTTTACAGATTTGACCAGGTTTTGCCCATCCCATTTTTATAATATATTGAGATATTGGTGCCTATGAACAGCAGTAACACATGTTTCGCAAGGTATTGACCACAAGGGGCATCCTCTTTTACTATAAACCCGCTACAAATAGCCGGAGTGGTGGAATTGGTAGACACTGGGGACTTAAAATCCCCCGGCATAATATGCTGTACGAGTTCAAGTCTCGTCTCCGGCAACTTTGTTCGTTGACACTCACCAAAACTGCAAGCGAGTCTGCTTGCGCAGTCACGTCTCCAGGGAGCGCCTTAACGAAAGCGAAAAGACCAATTAGACTGGAAATCGATTATTATCCTCATCAATTCCGCGTTTTGTCAGGATTTCTTATGATATTTGAAAACTTTGTATACAATGTACTATACTTTTCATTATCAATATTCTAATACAATTTAGTGAACGACCACCTGCAAAGTTATAGGAGATATTTTCGCAAGAGCGAAAAATCGTTGGTGGCTTTCTTTTGTAGTAAAAAGGGTGGAAGATGGCCGGGAAGAAAGAATTTAAAACAATTCTTTTTGCTGATATAGCTAAAAGCTCTCGAATATATGAAACTTTCGGAAACAAAAAGGCCCAGAAATTTATTTCAGCATATTTAAATTTTCTGGTAGAAAAAGCGAAAAACCATGACGGTACTCTTGTAAAAACTATTGGCGATGAGATTATGTGTACATTTCCCAATGCCGATAAAGCTGTCAAGGCTGCCATAGAAATGCAGCAAAGTATAGAGGGTGATCCGGTAAGAATGAAAAAAATGGTTACGCCGAATATATATATCGGTATTCATAATGGCCCGGTGATTGAGGAAGATGGAGATGTGTTTGGTGATGCTGTCATCATTGCGGCCAGGATGGTTGCTCTGGCAAAACAAAGACAGATTTTAACCACAAAACAAACAGTAAATAAACTTTCTTCTCAGCTTAAAAAAAATATACAGTTCGTAGATAAAACAAATATCAAAGGAAAAAGCGGAGAGTTTGATATTTTTGAATACCTCTGGGAAGAAGAGGATATAACCTTTGTGAAAGGAAATATATTTACTCCTTTTGATTTATCCCGGAAACTTTTTCTCACCTTTAAGAAGAAAAAAATCATTGTAGATTCGGAAAATACTAATGCTTCTTTAGGAAGGCTGAAACATAATGATATAAGTATACAGGGTGAGAGCGTTTCACGGTTCCATGCTGTTGTTGAGTATAGGAAAGGAAAATTTTTCCTGATAGATAAAAGTAAAAACGGAACTTATATCAGCCATGGTGGGGGAAAAGCAATATTTCTCCTGCAGGAAGAAACCCGGCTAAAAACACAAGGGATAATCGGACTGGGATATAAGGTTCAATCAAATTCTCCGGAAGCAATACATTTCTGCATTAGAGAATAGTCAAATTAGATAAATAACAGTATGCTGAACGTTTTTCAGACGAGATACCCTTCTCTTTTTATTTTGTTGCATTATCGCAACTATCCAGGTTATTTAGGCTGTAGGCTACTCTTCTCATTTGGGAAGCCTATCCACCTACAGCCTATCCTACCTAATAGCCTATAGCCTATCCACCTACAGCCTTCCTCCCTACAGCCTATCCACGGCTTATAGGTCCCTGTCCTTTACGGTTTTCCTCTTATCAGCTTTTGCGTTTTCGACAGCCTGTAAAGTAAGTTCCCGCACTTTATCAGAAAGAGCTTCAATAAAGGTAGATGAACACAGAAGACCAGCCCCTTTTACAACACCTTTCACTTTTGATGTAACAACCAAAGTCACTTTATCACTCATATTTTCCTCCAATATGTTTGCATCAGATTAACAAAGAAGTGGAGGATAGTCAAACAGAATCTTTGATGAGTGATAGGTAACCATCAATCAAACCACAGGTTCCATGAAAAAAGGGAGGAAAACCTGATTCGGCACCTCCCCTTGCGGAATAAAGGTTGTGTATCTCAGATTTGAAAAAGCCTTTTTCTACAAAGGTAAGCTTTTGAGTCGGAACGCCTTCACCATCGTTTGACGAGTTCCTGCGCAAAGCTTCATTTTTGTGGTATGATACATGACTATGAATTACGTTGTACTTGGCCAGGTTTTTACTTTCAAGGGTATTTCTTTTGTACAGGCAATTGTGTACGGCATCGCTCTCATTGTCGTTATTGCCCTTTATTATTACCATCGGTGGCGAAAAAGGGTAGAGGAAGAATTGTTACAGAAGAGCCGGGAAGATTACCTGAAAGCTCACCCGGATCTTTCTGAAGAATGTAAGGATGCCATAATCAAAGGCAATCTGATTTTAGAGATGTCCGAAGAGGAGATTCGTGCTTCCATTGGATCTCCCCGGAAGGTAAAGGTCCTCACGGTAAAACCCGCCGGCAGTGAGGTCTGGATTTTCAGTAACGGTCTTTATCTTCATATCTACGAGGGACATCTGAAGAATTGGGAAAAGCGGAAGCGTCTTGTGAGCCTATAATTCAGGCTGTAGGCTATTAGGCTATTAGGCTATTAGGGTTTACGCGTTGATCGAAGCATGGCACCCAAAACCCTTTCTGTTTGCGCAATTTTTAATTCACAGCCAGAAATGTCATATTTGAGAGGTCAACTCATATATTTCTTCCCTGGGGAATTCCCTGGTTTCCTGATAGATCAGGAGCACCACTTAGTC